>JAIRWS010000028.1 GCA_031268855.1 Candidatus Margulisiibacteriota bacterium
ATGCTCCAGTTTGCCCGCGCCGCCGGAAGCGATCACCGGAATATCCACCGCTCGCGCCGCCGCGTCCAGCAGCGCGCAGTCGTACCCGTCTTTGGTGCCGTCTCTATCCATAGAAGTCAGCAATATCTCACCAGCGCCCAGATTCCGGCCTTTTTTAAGCCACTCCAGCGCGTCCAGACCGGTCGGCTCGCGTCCGCCGT
This sequence comes from Candidatus Margulisiibacteriota bacterium, assembly GCA_031268855.1. NCBI lineage: Bacteria > Bacillati > Candidatus Margulisiibacteriota > Candidatus Margulisiibacteriota bacterium. The sequence goes on from JAIRWS010000028.1 coordinate 201, forward strand.
GCGTGTACACTTCCCATTTGTTGGGCGCGGTCTGGCGGGCGTCGACAGCCAGCACGATGCATTGTGCGCCGAACATCTCCGAACCCTGTCTGAGCAATTCGGGATTTTGCACCGCCGCGGTATTTAGAGAAATTTTGTCCGCGCCGGCCTTGAGCAGCGCGCGCATCGTGTCCGTGTCGCGTATGCCGCCGCCCACCGTGAACGGGATAAAAACCTGCTCGGCTGTGCGCTCGACAATAGACAGCAGAATTTTCCGCGCGTCACTGGAAGCCGTGATATCCAAAAAAACCAATTCGTCCGCGCCCTCTTTATCATAAAATTTGGCCAGCTCGACTGGATCGCCAGCATCGCGCAAATCGACAAAATTTGTGCCTTTGACCACGCGGCCGCCGGTCACGTCCAGGCAGGGAATTATGCGTTTCTTTAAAGTCATAAAATTATTTCCCCGTAGCCGCGGCAAAAATCCGCGTAAGCCATCGGCGGCCTGCCTTCCGGCTGTATTGTCACGATCTCCAAACCAGCCGCGGTATAGCGTGTCTCTAAAATTTTTACCCGTCTGCCCTTGTGCAAAGTAAAACCGCCAAGCGCGCGTACTTTGTTGTGGATCTGCAGCGGCGTCTCGCCTTCGATGATCAGCGCGTCCTCTTTAGTGATCTTCCGGCAATATGTGGCGGCCTTAGCATCCTGCGGCCGACGGATCCGCTGAAGATCCTGCAGCAAAGTTTCGGCCAACAGCGCGGCGCCGCGTTCCGCGCAAAGCGCGTTTAACTGGCGAATATGCATATTTTGTTCAATAGAAATTTCTTCCTGCAAAAGAATATCACCGGCATCCATTTCCGCGTTGATAAGCATAGTGGTCACGCCGGTTTTCTCCTCGCCGCGCCACAAAGCGGTCTGTATTGGCGACGGGCCGCGGTACCTGGGCAGCAGTGACGGGTGCAGATTGACACATTCCCAGTTGTCGGTCAGTTCGGCGGGCAGCAGGCGGCCGTAAGCCACCACGACAATTTTCGCAATATCCAGCTTTTGCAATTCCGCGGCTGCCGGCAGACGGTCTAAAACCGGCAGTCTTAAATCCAGCGCCATGTTTTTGACCGGCAGCAGCTGCTTTTGCTGGCCGCGGCCAGCCGGTTTGTCCGGCTGAGTTATGACCAAAACAATTTGGAAACGTTCGTCAGCCGCAAGCCCGCGCAGAGCTGGCAGCGCAAAATTCGGCGAACCGAAAAAAGCCAAACGGATCATACGATCTCCGCCTCCGCGCTGTCCGGCGGCACAGGCTCGGCTTTGTCCAAGATAACTATGCCGTCGAGATGTTCGATCTCGTGTTGAAAGACCCGCGCCAGAAAATCCGCGGCTTTGATCGTGACCGTCCTGCCGTCTAGATTGACGCCGCGCACCGTGACTTTGGTATAACGCTCGACCAGACCTTCAAAATTACGGCAGGATAAACAGCCTTCCACGTGCTTGGCTTTTTGATTATTGTGCGAGAGCAGCTCGGGATTAAACAATACTCCCGGCTCATTGTGGTCGGCGGAAATATCATAAACAAACAGCCGGTAAAGTTTACCGACCTGCGGCGCAGCCAGACCCACGCCGTTACCCCTGCTGTAAAGTGTCTCCAGCAGATCCAGCGCCAGAGTTTTTAATTCCGGCGTCAGTCTGGCGATCTTGACCGACTTTTCACGCAGCAAAGGATCAGGATACTGCAAAATTTTCAAAATCATCAGAACGCAAACCTCAAGCCAAATTTTACCAGCTCTTCCGTCAGTTGATCAGCGGCTTTTTCGATAGCGCTGTCGAAAAGATCGAGTTTTTCATAGCCCAGATAAAACGCGCTGCCTGGCAGCAAATACCAACTTAACCGCGCGCCGTAATGATCGTACAAATATTTGGTGTCCGCTGGCGAGATATCATCATCCGGCAAACCCACACCGTAAATATAAACAATCTCCAGCGTCAATTCTTTTTGGTAAAGATAATTGGTCAGCTTGACACCGGTCTCGGAGACCGCTTTGGCATTGGGAATTCTATTTTCGCCAAAAATATCGTCGGTCAAATAAGCGCAGGAAGCATAGCCCAGCAGATTTACGCCGGGCGCGTCTTCGCCCAGCTGGTTCGCGCCAAAAGCCGCGCCTTTGTAAGCATACATTACGTCCAAATCCAGACCGTCCGCAAACAAACCGCCCAGCGACAGCAGCGCGTCATAATAATAGGACTGTTTTTTGCTAAGATCAGTGTAGCCATTTTTGTAAGCGTCCTGCAAATAACGCAAAGTCAAAAATCGCCGCGCGGCAAGCTCAAAATGCAGTCCGCTCAAAGCGCGCGTGGTGAAAGCCCGCACAGTTTCATTATTGGAAACCGCTTTACCCTCTCCGCTGTAAGTGTCAACTTGATAAAAAATATTACCGGCGCCGAAAAACGGCAGGTCGGGCGAAAAATCAAATTTGGCCGCCAGAGTCTGCCGGCTGACATTTAAATGACTGACAGCCGGAGTTGAAACAGCAGAGTCGGCCTGGCTCTGCGCCGCGCTCAAAGACAAACCCCACAACCCTAAACGCGCGCTCAAAGAATTGGCCGGATTGTCCACTACGCGGCGGTCCTGGTCGATGACCTGCCCCGGGCCGGCGGAAGCCTCAAACCTCAACCGCGCAAAATCCGCCAGTTCGCGGCCAGCCCAGGCCGCCGCGCTGGTATAGTTGCGCTTCAGCGTAAACGCAAAACCGCTCAAGCCAAAATCGCGGCTCAGGTTAAGATCGGCGCGCACAAAAAGCCGCGGCGCGTCCAGCATGTCGTTGCCAGTGGCAGCCTTGCTCGTATAGAAATAATAGGAATCGATCACGAGATTATCTTTAAGCAGCGCCGGCCACTCCGTGGATTCCCGCGGCGCGGCAACCGGAGCCGCAGGCACATTGACCGTCGCCGCGCCTTTCAGCTCCGCCAGCTCCAGCTTCAGCGCGGCCACTTCGTTTTTTAGATCGACGATCGCCTGGGTGGCCACCGCATTGGCCGACACATTTTGAAAAGCTGGCTGCTCAAGCTGCAATTTTTTGTCCAGCATTGTTTCCATGCTCAAAGAGAGATTATTCAAATAGACCAGCGTGTCGTAACGGCTGATCTTTTCATCGCCGTGCAAAGTGCCGTCTGGATAGCCTTTGACCACATCTAAATCAACCATATGCCTGACCGCGTTAAAAGCCCAGTGATCGCGCGGCACATCGGAAAAAAGCTGAACGTTCGGCGTTTCCGCGGCTAGTAAGGAGAGTAAAATCAAACAGAAAAATCCGCGTTTCGGCATTAACGATTTCTCAAGAAAGGCGGCACATCTATATCGTCGGGGTTGGCGCTGGACAACGCCGAAGCCGGCGTCTCATCAAAAAAAGCAAAACGCTGGCCGGCTGGCTGCAGTTCCGGTTCTTTGCGCAGCATTGTCGGCGGAGGAGCGGTCATTTTAATTTCCGTCTCCACAATATCTCCGCTGGTGATCGGCGGCAGGATCGTCTTTTTGAAACCCGTGGCGATCACTGTCAAAGAAACCTCGCCCTGTTTGGCTTCGTCAATCGACGCGCCGAAAATAATATTGGCATTGGGATCAGCCGACTGCCGCACAATATTGATAGCGTCGTTGACCTCGTGCAAAGTCATATCCGGCCCGCCAGTCACCGAAACGATCAAACCGGTCGCGCCCTGAATGTTTTCTTCCAGCAGCGGATTGCTGATCGCGTCATTGGCGGCGTCCACCGCGCGATCATCGCCGGCAGCCGTGCCAATGCCCATCATCGCCGAACCGGCGTTGGTCATGATCGTGCGCACATCAGCAAAATCGAGATTGATCAAACCCGGATTGGTGATCAGACCGGCAATGCCCAGCACGCCCTGCTTTAGCACATCGTTAGCTTTTTGAAAAGATTCCGGCAGGGTCAGCGCCCGGTCGTAAATATCCAGCAGCCGCTGGTTGGGCACAATGATCAGCGCGTCAACTTTGGCACGCAGTAGCTCTATGCCGTTTTCCGCCTGACGCATACGGATCGGCCCTTCAAAACTCCACGGCTTGGAAACCACGCCAACCACCAGCGCGCCTTTGGCTTTGGCCAGCTCAGCCACCACCGGCGAAGCTCCTGTGCCCGTGCCGCCGCCCATGCCAGCCGCGATAAAAACCATGTCGGCGCCATCGAGCGCCAGCGCGATATCGTCTTTGCTCTCCTCGGCCGCGTCCTTGCCTTTGGCCGGATCAGCGCCCGCGCCCAAGCCCTTGGTCAGTTTGCCGCCGATCTGCACATGTATTTCAGCCGTGGAAGCGTCAAGAGACTGCAGGTCAGTGTTAACCGCCACAAACTGCACGCCATCCAGCCCGGCCGCCACCATCGTGTTGACAGCATTCACGCCGCCTCCGCCGATGCCGACCACTTTGATCACCGCGGAACGTCTCGAATCGACCATAAACAACCCCCACTGCTTATTTTAAGGATTATAACACAGTCCCGCGGCACAGCGCTAGAGCATGTTTTTGCTTTTTATACTATAATCACCCAAAACTTTTGGAGGATTTATGGCGCGCATTAAGGCGTTCAGGGGAATACGCTACAATAAAGAAAAAATAAATTACAGCGATGTGGTCACGCAGCCTTACGACAAAATTTCGCCGGAACTGCTCGACGCCTACTATGAACGCTCGCCGTACACAGCGGCCAAATTGATCCGCAACAAAGCGGCCGACCCCTATCAGGCCGCCGCCACGGAACTCCAAAATTGGCTGAACGACAAAATTTTATTGCAGGACGAACAGCCAGCCATTTACGCCTATCAGCAGACTTACAAAATAAACGGCGAGCCGAAAACCCGCCGGGGCTTTGTCGCGCTGGTCGGGCTGGAGGATTTTGCCAAAAAAATTATTTTACCGCACGAAAAGACTCTGGCCAAACCCAAAGCCGACCGCCTCAATCTTTTGCGCGCGACCAGAGCGCATTGCGGCCAGATCTTTTTTCTCTACAGCGATCCGCAGAAAAAAGTCGAGGCGCTGTTGCAAAACGCGCTAAATAGCGCGCCGGACGAAACCGCGGTCGATCATTTTGGCGACACGCACACGCTCTGGAAGATCGACGACGCTAAGATTATTCAAGCAGTCAGCGCCGTTTTGGCGGACAAGCAGCTGCTCATCGCTGACGGCCATCACCGCTACGAAACTTCCTGCAATTTTGCCCAAGAAAACGGCGCGGCGCTCGGCGCGGAAAGTCCCTACGGCTACACCATGGCCACGCTGGTCAACATGGAAGACGAAGGCCTGACCGTCCTGCCAACGCACCGTCTGGCGCACGGGCTAGCCGGTTTTTCCGAAGCGGAGTTTTTAAAGAAAGCCGCGGAATATTTTGACCTCACGCCGCGGCACGCGCTGGAGCATCTGCTCAACGCTCTGCAGGAACAGCGCGCCGCCGGAAAGATCAGCCTGGGTTTTTACGCCGGACAGTCTTTGCTTTATGAACTGACTTTGCGCGATCCGTCGGTCATGGCCAAACTGGCCGCGAACAAATCCGAGGCGTGGCGGCAGCTGGACGTCGCCGTGCTGCACACTCTGGTTCTGGAAAATATTTTGGGTCTCAGCAAAGAAAAACAGGAAGCGCAGGAAAATCTCACCTATATCCGCGCGGCGCACAGCGCGTTTGAGCAGGTTTTAAACGGCCAGGAGCAGGCGGCGTTTTTCTTGAACAGCACGACGGTACAGCAAACCTATGCCACCGTTCTGGCCGGCGACATTATGCCGCAAAAATCCACGGATTTTTATCCTAAACTCCTGTCCGGTCTGGTCATTTACAAAATCCCGTAAATGAGCGCGCGGCTCGAAGGCGTCATTCTCCGCAAAAAAATCCTGCGCGACAACGATCTGCTGCTGGACGTTTTTAGCTTGAGCGACGGCCGGATCAAACTTGTGCAAAAACGCGGCTGCCAAAAACCGCAGGCCGCTCTCGATCTTTTTTGCCGGAATGAATTTGTCGTCGCGGAAAACAAAGATTTTGCCGTGATCTATCAGACCACCAGCCTCGAACTTTTCGCTAAGATCCGCCAAAATTACACGCTGCTGCAAAACGCCGCCGAGGCTGTCAAGATCGTCGAAAAGATCACCAGCAGCCTGCAGCCCAACGCCAGTCTGTATCAAATTTTTTTTAAATACCTGCAAACGCTAAACAGCGCTATCGCTCCCGCGGCTCTGCCCGCGCTAAAACTGGAGCTGTGCCAAAATATCTTGCGCAACGAAGGCATTTACGACGGCCAAAAAGTCACAGAAAAAAGTTTCTGGCGGCAGATCGAAAATTACAGAGGGTAATTTAGTAATTTATTTTTGAAAAAAAGCCAGGAATTCCTGAGGCGAAAATACCAATTCATCTCTGGGAAAATGTTTTTGATTGCCGGTGATCAATCTGGCCTGACAGTATTTGGCCGTTTCATAAAACGGCCGGTCGTCCGCATCTATAAAATGCCGGTCTAGACTTGCCGGTGTTACAGACAAGCCGTCCTGCTCGATCAAGGCCAGCAGATCACGGATTTCCCATTGGGCAAAATCGAATTTTTTCCGTCCCAGCACTGTGTGGTATTCAGTTAAAATACGGTGGTCGTAACAAGGCGTAAGTATTTTATTCTGCGTTAAAGCCAGGATCCGCGCCGGTGTGCCTGACCGCGACCAGAGCGCGGAAACCAGCACATTCGTGTCCAGAACAACCAGCATTATTTTTGTTTGACGCGGCGTTCTCTACGGCCGGCTTTTATTTCGGCGTTGATCTCCGCGTCGGTCATAAATCCCCTTTTGGCAGCCTTGCTGCGCATGCTGTTAAAAGCGATCATGGCTTTGGCCTGCCGCACGGCTTTGACCGTTTCGTCAAAATTTGTTTCAGAGATAGACAGCATCAACGCGGTCGGCCTGCCGTTGTTGGTAATGATTACTTCGCTGTCAGCGGCCAGATTACCCCAAATGCTTTTAGGTATAGTCCGCAAATCTCTGGCTGTATAAAAGTTCATGATTTTACTCCTGTTTAATAGTGTATATCATTGTGATACGATTGTCAACGAATTATGTATACAATATTTAAGCCAACGCCAACTTAAATCCTAGTCCTGTCAATTGTCTTCCTCAGTTATCTCTCCTTACAAAACAACGTCAACAACTTAAGGAAAAAGGGATCATAAAACACCTCTCCAGTCTGTCGCTTACGCGACAGCCAGCCTCTCCTTGATAAGGAGAGGCAGCAGCGGCAGCTGCGGTGAGGTGTCTCGCGCCAGCGAGACATAAAAACTCCCCCAAGATTGTCTAAAAAAATCAGATCGTTCAACAAGGCATCGTTTGTTAGTGCAGAGGGTAACTGTCAGGCAATTTTCATGATGTATATCACTGTATAGTAGGCTGGCACGGTGTCAACGCTGAACGCCGAGCCGGAGCCAGCGCTGGCTGTCGAGCCGGAAACACTGCCGCCCGAGATCGATCCCGTAACATCGTGTTCATGCGCGCCGCCCAAGAACGCTTTGCTGTCAGAAGTAAAACTATGCTCATGG
>JAIRWS010000029.1 GCA_031268855.1 Candidatus Margulisiibacteriota bacterium
GTCGCGGCTGAAAATCTGCAAATGATTTTGTAGACAGTTTTGGGCGATCAGCAGATCGGGAATCCCGATATTATTGAAACCTTTTTTGAGATTGACGGACCGCCAGGAGCGCAGTTCAGCCCAGTCAATACGCAGAGGGTATTTTCGCAAAGTTTTCAGCAGTTCCGCCAGCCTGCGCTCTCTTTGCCGCAAAACAGCCGGCAGCAATTCCGTCAAAATAAGCTCATTGGTGCAAGCCAAATTGTTTTCAATCAGTTTAGACAACGCGACCAGAGAATTATCGCCCCGAAAATACTCTATCCAAACCGACGAATCAACTAAAACGGCGTTCATCGGGCGCGCATTTTAGCTATGTCAATATTTAAATTAACCTTGCCAAAATATTTGGTCAAACCTTTGATCTTTTCCCGCTGGATCAGATTCTGCAAAGCCGCAATGATTAAAGCCGTTTTGGTAAGCGAACGTGTAACGGCCATCGCTTCGTCCAGCAAATCCGCTGGCAAATCCAAAGTCGTGCGCATATAAATCTCCTTTTTTATCTGCATATAATAACATATTATTATGCATAGGCAAGACCCTCAAAGCGGCAACGCGGCGCCAATTCAGCAGGGTTATAATCCCGCTATGTCAAAATTTAAGGTCAAACGCGTTGAAGTAGAGTAAAGGCTGGACGCTTGGAACAAATACTTAGGCCACTTTCACTGGTTTTTTGTTTATCCAATCAGCCAGCACATCGCCGGCAACAGTTGACCAGCCTTTGCCCAGTGAACGGAGCTTAATCAGCGCCGGCTCTGGAATACGGATAGATGCTAACTGCCGTGTTGTTTCTTTTTTTGGTCTGCCCATGCGGATATGCACGCGGCGGCCGCCTTCAAAATCGCCTTCGGCATCCTGTATGTCCCTATCTTTAAGATTTTTCACATATTCCCAATCCGTGCGGGATTTTGCCCGTAGTATTTCCTTTATTGTTTTTCTAACTATGGTCATAGTAATATCTCCTTTCTGTTTGTCTGCTTTTGCGCATAGAAATTATCCTGCATTTGTTATCTCTTTGAGTATGGATCACAACAATAATTATATTGTTGCTTAGTCCTATAGTTTTATAACGTAATTCTCCTTCTTGCGGACTTTCTAAATCAACATGGCGCGGATCAGAAAATACCTGCACAGCATCGTTAAAATCAAGCCCATGTTTTTTGATATTTTTTTCTGCTTTATCCGCATCCCACTCAAATCCATCAAATTCATAAAGCATGCATTTATTGTATTACAATAAGTCTGTTCTGTCAATTATGTTCAACCCGCGTATATTTCAAAGGCGCCAATTCAGCAGTGTTATAATCCCGCTATGTCAAAATTTAAAGTCAAACGCGTTTGCCCGCTCAAAAAATTTTTGGCGCAAAGTCTGGGGCTTTCCGCGACGCAGGCCAAAAAACTGCTCGACGCCAGAAAAGTCTTCGTCAATCAGCAGCGCGTCTGGATCGCGGGGTACAGCTTAAAAGCCGGAGACATTGTGGAAACGGCAGACCTTGCGGCAGCGCCCAATATTCACCCGCGTCATCCGCAAAACGGAGTTGAAGCAAGGAATCAAACGGACACTGAGCGGAGTATCCGTTACGTCATCGCCGCGGAGGATAACGAATATATTATAGTGAACAAACCGGCCGGACTGCTGGTCAATCAACACCCCGGCTCTTTGGAAGCTCTGCTGCAAAAGGACTTAAAAAATCCGCAAATCCGCGCGGCGCACCGTCTGGACAAAGACACCAGCGGTATGGTCATTTTTGCCAAAAACCCCAACGCCTTTGCGGAAATCGTCAGAGTTTTTCAAAAATTCGGCGTGGAGAAACATTATCGTGGCATCGCGCAGGGAGACTTGCGGCGAAAATTTCCCGCAAAATTCACGTTAGACCAGCCGCTCCAGGGACAATCTGCCGAGACCAGAGTGCGTATTCTGCAAAGCAATAATCTAGCCAGTCATTTTGCCGCGCAGATCATTACCGGCCGCAAACATCAGATCCGCGCGCATCTGGCGCAGGTTGGTTTTCCGCTGCTCGGCGAAAATATTTACCAGACCGCCGCGCTGAAAAACGCTGTTTATCGCCGGATACCACGCCAGATGCTGCACGCCGCGTCGATCCGTTTTACCAATCCTTGCAGCGGCAAGATCCTGCAGGCCGCCGCTCCAGAGCCGCCGGATTTTCAAAATATTTTGAAGGCATTGAAATTATGAACCAGGAAGAAATTTTAGAGTATTTAAAAACTGCTAACCCGCAAAAAACGCGGGAGCTTTTCGCGCGCGCGGATGCGGCGCGGCGGAAATACTGCGGCGACGGCGTGCTGCTGCGTGGCATTGTCGAATTCAGCAGTTACTGTCAGGGCAGCTGCGCTTACTGCGGCCTCAATAAACACAATCAAAATATGCCGCGCTACCGCCTGACTCCGGAAGAAATTATCGACGCCGCCGGACTGGTTTATTTCTCCGGCCTTAAAACTATAGTCCTGCAGTCCGGTGAAGATCCGGAGCTTGACCCCGAATGGCTGGCAGACCTCGTGCGCAAGATCAAAACCCGGTACGGTCTGTCTATCACGCTCTCCGTCGGTGAAAAACCGCGCGAAGCGTATCAGCTCTGGCGCGGCGCCGGCGCGGACAGATATTTGCTCAAAATCGAAACCACTGACGCGGCGTTATACGCGCGTCTGCATCCGAACATGAGTCTGGCCAACCGTCTGCGCTGTCTGGACGATCTGCAAAGTCTCGGCTATCAAACCGGTTCCGGCATTATCGTTGGCCTGCCCGGTCAAACGCCGGAAATTCTGGCCGGAGATATTTTGTTTTTTGCGGACCGAGATTTTGACATGATCGGTATCGGGCCGCTCATACCGCATCAAGCCACGGAATTAAAAGACCTGCCGCGCGGCAGCGTCGACCTAACTCTGCGCTGTGTCGCCCTGACCAGAATTTTAACCAAAAACGCCCACCTGCCGGCCACGACCGCGCTGGGTAGTCTGGACAAAGATTACCGGCTGGACGGGCTACAGGCCGGAGCCAATGTCCTGATGCCTAATTTCACGCCGCAGCCATACAAAAAGAGTTACGAAATTTATCCGGGCAAACGCTGCGTCAGCGAGCCGACCGGCCAGTGCGCG
>JAIRWS010000030.1 GCA_031268855.1 Candidatus Margulisiibacteriota bacterium
CTGCGCGGCGCGGAGAGCTCAGATTTTACTACCGCGCGCGGCGCGGACAGCCAAAGCGTGATTTTACAAACAACTAATCTGCCATCGCACAGCCACGGAGCGACAGGCTTATCCTTATCCGAGCTAAATGTGTCTGGCCTAAAAGCCTCTTCCGGTGGCGCGCATGAACATGTCTTAACTGGCAAAACAGCCTCTGACGGAACGCATAGCCACGGTAATAATTTAAGTGTTGATAATAGCTCTCACGGCCATTCTTTAAGAGGAGGCAGTTGGGGTAGCGCTAATTGTGATGGTTTACCGGCCTCATACCAGATCGCTGGCAGAAATAGTGTTTATGGTAATGATAATTATTATGCGAATTCCCCTAATGGCACGGCATTCATATCCAGTAATACACACGGGCATGGTTTATCCGGCGGCGTTACCGCTACTGACAGCGCCCATCAGCATGGCTTCTCTTCCGACAGCAAGGCTTTTAACGGCGGAGCGCACGAGCACGATATTACCGGCAGCATCACCGGCGGCAATATTACCGGTTCGATAGGCAATACCGGTTCCGGCACAGCGTTCAGCGTCGCTACATTGCCAGTGTATTACACGGTGATTTATATCATCAAAGTAGTGTGAGCCAAACAACTTGTCAACTTGACAAGTTCCCGCTACGTGGTAATATAAGCTATATGAAATCCTATACAGTTGGTGAATTAAAAGCTCATTTTTCGGCTGTGCTGTCTCAGGTAAAAAACGGAGAGAGCGTGGAAGTGCTGTACGGCCGGGCTAAAGAGCCGGTGGCCATGTTTGTGCCTAAAGCTGAGAAAAAGCCGCCGCGCAAGTTGGGAATTTTAGCAGGTAAAATGGTTTTTAAAGAAAAAGGCGACGGCAAGATAACGCTGGAAGAATTTCTGGGTATATGAATTATCTGCTGGACACCCATGTTTTAATTTGGGCAATGCACGAGATTCCCAGATTGAGCAATGCCGCGCAGCAAATTATTAGCAGCCGTTCAAATAATGTTTTAGTTAGCGTGGTTTCTTTTTGGGAGCTGGCCATAAAAACCCGACTGGAAAAATTTTCTATCAAAAAAACTAACATTAAAGATATTCCGCAGTATGCCAGAGATATGGGTCTCGCTATTTGGGATTTGCAGGAGCGGGACGCCATTTCTTTTTTGGATTTGCCGTTGAAAGAAAATCACAAAGACCCTTTCGACCGCATGCTGATCTGGCAGGCGATAAACAATAACCTGACGCTGTTGAGCAAAGACAAATTGTTCCAGCAGTACGCGGCGGACGGACTCAAACTGCTTTGGTGAGTTCTTTGCGTAGCAGCGCCGCGTCTTCCGGCGGATCATTGTAGTAGCCTTTACGCAGTCCGGTTTGCCGAAAATCCAATTTTTTATACAAATTTAACGCCGCTTGATTGGACACGCGGACTTCAAGATAAGCGTTATTCAGCCGATTTTCCCTAAACAATTCCCGCAAAGCCTTTTCCGCCAGACCCTGCCGCCGGTATTCCGGCTGCACATAGACGTTGATTATCTGCAATTCGTCAGCGGCAATAGTATATTCCACATGACCGGTAATACAGTTATTGATAGTAATTATTTTGTGCATTATAATTGCCAGAATAAAACAGAGGAGCGAAAAATGCCAGTACCTAAAAAACGGCGCACTCATGCCAGAACGCGCACCAACCACGCCTACAATTTTAAAGCGGAGGGCAAAGCGGCCGGCGTCTGCAAAAACTGTGGAGCCGCTGTGCTGCCGCATACGATCTGTCCGGTCTGCGGATTTTACAAAGGACGTAAAGTCAAAGTGACCAAGCTCGAAAAACAAAACGCGCGTCAGGCCCGCAAGGCTGAGGACAAGAAGTAGCAATGAGAATAGCGCTGGACGCGATGGGAGGCGACTATGCTCCTGCCGAAGTGGTCAAAGGCGCCGTGGCCGCAGCCAGAGATGAAAATTTGACGGTCATCCTGATCGGCGATCAAGCCCGGGTCGGGCTGGAGCTGAAAAAATATCCTAAAAAAAATAATATTGAAACCGTGCATGCCAGCGAGGATATTGCCATGTCCGAGCATCCGGTGGAAGCTGTGCGGGTCAAAAAAGACGCTTCGATCAATGTTTGTATGCGTCTGCTCAAAGAAGGCAAGGCTGACGCGGTCGTATCTGCCGGCAATACCGGCGCGGTCATGGCCGCGGCGTTATTCGGGCTGGGGCGGATGAAAGGCATTGAACGGCCGGCGATCTGCAGTGTGTTTCCGACGGTCAAAGGCCATACGGTCATTTTGGATATTGGCGCCAACGCGGACTGTCGGCCGAGTCATCTCGTGCAGTTTGCTTATATGGGCAAGGCTTACATCGAAAAAGTTATCGGCGTGGAAAATCCGCGCGTCGGCCTGCTCAATATCGGCGAGGAAGACGAAAAAGGCAGCGAGTTGACCGCTACAGCCAATAAAATGCTGCGGCTCGAGCGCGCCAGCGGCTTAAACTTTGTCGGCAATATCGAGGGCAAAGATATTTTAGAAAACGCAGCCGATGTGGTGGTCTGCGACGGCTTTGTCGGCAATGTTGTGCTGAAATTTGGCGAAGGCATGGTTTTCTCGCTGACCAAGCTGATCAGGAAAAATTTGTCATTCCTTGGCTGGCTGGGTTTGTTTTTTATGTTCGGTTCGCTGCTCAAAGTAAAAAACAAAATCGATTACAAAAAATACGGCGGAGCGCCGCTGCTGGGCGTCAATGGCGTGGTGATCATCACGCATGGCCGCGCCAAAGCAGAAACAATTAAAAACTCCATCACGGCGGCGGCCAAAGCCGTAGAACAAAATCTGATCGAGACGATCCGCCGGGTCAAGGCTGTGGAGAATCCTGTTGGCTAAAAGTCCGCCAAAATTATTTCAAGCCGGTATCGCCGGTATAGGTTCCGCCGTGCCCGACCGCGTGATGACCAATCACGATTGGGCTAAACTGGTTGACACTTCCGATGAATGGATCCGCGCGCGCACTGGCATCGTAGAACGCCGGCTTTGCGGCACGGACACCGCCGCGTCTGACCTGGCGTTTTTGGCCGCGCAGAGAGCTTTGCAGGACGCCGGTCTTGCGCCGGAAGAGCTGGAGTTAATAATCGTGGCAACGACTACGCCGGATTATCCGGTGTTCCCGTCGGTGGCCGCGCTTTTGCAGGAGAGACTGGGCTGCCCGCGCGCCGGCGGTTTTGACCTGTCGGCAGCCTGTTCCGGTTTTGGCTATGGTTTTTACACCGCCGCGCAGTTTATCGAGAACGGCGAATTCCAAAAAGTACTGCTGGTCTGTGTGGACACCTTGAGCAAAAATATGGACTATACCGACCGCAATGTCTGTGTGCTTTTCGGCGACGGCGCCGGCGCCCTGGTCTTGACGCGCGCGGAATCCGGCTATGGACATCTGGCCTCGATCATTGGTTTGCGCGGCGCCGAAGCGGACGAATTAATTGTCAAAAACGGCGGTTCGCGCGCGCCGCTGACGGACGCTAATTTTTCCAGTAAAGACCGCTTCATTTATATGAACGGCAAAGCGGTGTTTAAATTTGCCGTGCAGATCATGGGCGAGGCAACCGAACAGGTTATACGCAAAGCCGGTCTGACCAGCAAGGACATTGATTTTTTTGTGCCGCATCAAGCCAATACGCGCATTATCGACGCGGCGATGAAACGGCTCGATCTCGCGCCGGAAAAAGTTATCGTCAATATTCAGAAGTACGGCAATACTTCCAGCGCGTCCATACCGCTGGCCATCGACGAAGCCTACCGCGCCGGCAAAATAAAAAAAGACGCTTTGCTCGCCACCTGCGGTTTCGGCGCGGGCTTGAGCTGGACGGCAAATGTCCTGCGCTGGAGTAAATAAGCATTTGTCCAGCTTAAAGGATACAAGCTCAGCGTCCACGCTTCGGCACGTCTCGCTTCCGCGAGACACCTCACCGCAGCTAACGCTGCTGCCTCTCCTTATCAAGGAGAGGCTGGCTGTCGCGTAAGCGACAGACTGGTGAGGTGTTTTGCCACAGGCAAAACGTCAGAAAATCTAACGCCTGGTCTGTCCGGGATGTAAGCGCCGAGGTTTAAGCGACTTTCATAATATAGATTACCGTGTAATAACTGGGCACGGTTGGGACATTGAAGGCTTCGCCATAGCCGGAAGCCGCTTGGCCGCCACCAGTTTCGCTGATACTGCCTTTGGGGGTCATGGAAAAATTTAGCACTGCTCCGGAGAGATTATTTACATTCTGATAATTCACCCCCGAATCTATTCCTAGTGAAAATACTCCCGTAACCTCATATACATCTTTTTTCACGAAATTGTAAGACCCTCTCGCTTCTTCTCCACTAAACGCATGGCTGTGTTTCGGCATATGTTTAGTTTCTAAAGCTACCACCTGGCTGTCCGCGCCGCCGATCAGGGCATCGCTCACTGTGCCGCCGCGCAAAAACCTGCCGGTCAAATTCGGCGTGCCGCCTGAGCCATCGCAGACTCTCCATTTACTTTTAAAGGCCGCGCTGACATTTATCCAACTAGACGCAGCTATCGCTAGTATCAGGCCTATCGGTAAAATATCCACGCTCTGCAAAATGTTATACACCTGCGCCTCGGTGGCAAATTTTGTGCCGTCATTGGCGGCGTCAGTTATTTTAGCCGCGCCCAATTTTGGCTCGGCCGCCGAGTCAGCCGTGCCAAAAGTCTTAATGCCAGTTATAGTTTCCGCTCCGGCTTTGTGCACAACCGTGCCATTAAGGTCATACACCGCTTTGGCAGACGGATATTCCGTGGAGCTGTTGACTACAGTATCTTTTTTATTCGCCACCTTCTCTCTGGTATTCAACGCCGCGGTCATGCCCGCCGCCGAAAGCTGTTCGCCCTTACTGATAAAATACGGTTCCTCGGCAAAGCTGTCAGTATAATCATTGGCCATAAACATATACCCCCTGTAAAAGTAATAAAACGCGCTTAAATTATAGCAAATTTTTATAGTAAGTCAATATTGATATTGTATCACAATAAAAATAATAGTTCAGAGAAGCTAGAGTAAAGTATTCGCCAGAGGTGAACACATGGACAAACCCAATACCGAGAAAGAGTTAAAGACCTGTATCAGCACCAAACTCCAACAAATCCGTAAAGCTAACGGCTACAGCATTGAGAAAATGGCCGAAACGCTTTCCCTCGACTACAGCGTTTTTTACCATATCCTCAACGGCGCGTACCTGCCGCGTCTCACCACACTCTGGCAAATTTCCAGGATTTATAATATTCCGCTGGCGGATTGGTTCAGCAATGTAACCTTTGAGCAAAAAACAGTTTCGGACAAAAAGAGTTTGGAGTTTTCCGTGCTGAATAATTTTCGCAAACTGGACAACCCGACCAAGGTTTTGGTCGCCAAAATTATCCGTAAATTTACCAGCAAGAAAATCAGAGCGAATAAGGCGCGTAATCGCTAGACCACACGGAGATAATAGCGCGGGTTAGAAAAATCGGTTAAAATAACCGCTGAAAATTTTCGTTTTAAAAGCAGGAGAAAAAATTATGACCAAAACGGCCTTTATTTTTCCCGGGCAGGGTTCGCAGTCCGTTGGCATGGGCAAGGATCTGTACGACGGCGTTCCGGTGGCGAAAGAGACTTTTCGGCAGGCTGATCAAGCGCTAGGTTTTGATCTGACGGATCTGATCTTTAACGGCACAGCCGGGGATTTGCAAAAGACCGCCAATGCGCAGCCAGCGATTTTGACGGTTTCTATAGCGGCGCTGCGCGCCAAAAATATTTCGCCGGACGTCGCGGCTGGTCATTCGCTGGGTGAATATTCCGCGCTGGTCTGCGCCGGAGCGCTGGATTTTAGCGAGGCGGTCAGTCTGGTGCGTTTCCGCGGCGAATGTATGGAGCGTGCTGTGCCGGATGGCGCGGGCGGCATGGCGGCTGTGCTCGGG
>JAIRWS010000031.1 GCA_031268855.1 Candidatus Margulisiibacteriota bacterium
TCTGCCCGATTTGCGGGAAAGTGCATCCGCGGAGAGAGGACTTGGGTATCAAGGCTAGCAGAGAGGAAGTGGAGAGTTTGATCTTAATAAACAACCGGATCGACGTGGCGGCGCAGGCTGCGCAGCCAGCGGCATTGCGGCAGGGAGTAACGGCGGAGCAGGTGCAGGTGTTCGTGAACGCGGCGCTGAATGCCAGAGCGGAAGCCATGAATCTACAGAGACAATGGTGGAATGAAATATTCGCCAAGTATCCGCAGCTGCCGAAAGACAAGAATGTCTTTGTGGATTTTGATACGTGTGACTTTTACCTGAACTTAACAAGCGATAGCGAAGTTAAGTGAAGGCAACAAGCGCGCAGCGCGACGTTCTAGTGCGGATAGGGCGGTAGAAAGCGAAGCAAGGTACGGCCGCTAAACGCAAGCAAAAAATCAATTTATCCAGCTATTCCCGCTGCCGACAATGGCGTCAACTTTTTGTTTAAAATCCGTATTGGGGTCGATGCAAAAATCAGCGGGCAGGCGCAGGTTTTTCCGGCCGTCCTGCAGAATGACTGGCGTGCCGCCGCGGAACATTTTGATTACGGATTTTAACTCGGCCATAGTTGATTTGTTTTGCACGGCTTCAATATTAATGTAAAAATCATGGCTGGGATTTTGCGCGCCGGCGGTTTTGACCGGCTGCGCGTCGCGCACCGAGAGCTGAAAACTTTCCTCATCGCGCCCCTGCAGCAGCGTGCCATTGATTGTAACAATGGTGTCGTCGGTGAAAATATCCTGCAGGTCTGCATAAGCTCTGGGAAAACATACCAGTTCCAGGCTGCCGGTCAGGTCTTCCAGCTCACCGCTGGCCATAGCGTCTCCTTTTTTGGTGCGTTTTGGCGTAATGTTTTTTAAGATGCCAAGGATCTTGACTTCCGAGTCCAGCGGCTTTTTACCGGCTTCCTGAATTGTCAAACAGCCGAAATGTTTAAGTTCGCCGATGTGTTTGAGCGGATGATCAGACACGTACACGCCAAGAGCGTCTTTTTCCAGCCGCAGTTTTTCGGCCGGCAAATACTCCGGCACGAGCGGCCAATTGTCCGGACTGTTTTTGAAATCCGGCGCGCCAAAAAGCGAGAACTGTCCGCTGGCCTGATTGTTTTTTTGATTAATCACGTGAGTGAGAATTTTGGCATAACCTTCCAGCATGGCTCTGCGCTGGCCAAAAGTATCCAGCGCGCCGGCATAGATCAGCGCTTCGATCGAGCGTTTGTTCAAGATTTTGCTGTCCACCCGCGCGCAAAGATCGGTAAATGAGGCAAAGACGCCGTTCCGCGCGCGCTCCTTGACGATAGCTTCCGCCGCCGCCGCGCCGAAATTTTTGATCGCGCTCAAACCGAAACGGATAGTGCCTTTGACCGGCGTAAAATTAATGTCCGACTCGTTGATGTCCGGCGGCAGGACCGCGATGCCCATTTCCGCGCAGGCGTTGATGTATTCGGCGATCGTTTTCTGGCTGTCAATAGAGCTGAGCAGGGCGGCCATGAACTCCACCGGATAATAGGCTTTCAGCCAGGCTGTGCGGTACGAGACTATCGAGTAAGCCGCGCTGTGCGATTTGTTGAAGCCGTATTCCGCAAATCCGGCGCAGATGTCATAAATATTTTCCGCGTCTTTTTTGGCGAAGCCTTTGGCCAGCGCGCCGGCGATAAATTTCTCGCGCATCTTGTCCATGATCGCCTGTTTTTTCTTGCCCATTGCTTTGCGCAGCGTGTCAGCTTCGCTCAAGGAAAATCCGCCGATCTCCTGCGCGATCTGCATGACCTGTTCTTGATAAATTATCAGGCCGTAAGTTTCCTGCAGATAAGGTTTGAGCTGCTGGTCAAATTTATAATAAGATACATCTTCCTGACCGTGTTTGCGCCGGATAAAAGAATCCACGAACTGCATCGGCCCCGGACGATCCATCGCTTCCAGCGCGATAATGTCCTCGATAGTGGTCGGCTGCAAACGCTGGATCATGCTGGTCATGTGCAGCTCTTCGCATTGGAAAATTCCGGCAGTATCGCCTTTTTGAAACACGGCAAAAACTTTGGGGTCGTCGAGGGGAATATTTTCGATGCCGGGACGCACGCCGTGATTTTTGGCGATCAGGTCGAGACAATCGTTGATCATGGTCAGATTGCGCAGTCCCAGCAAGTCCATTTTCAGCAGACCCAGTTCATCGATATCGTCTTTGGCGTACTGCGTCAGTATCGCGCCGTCTTTGTCTTTGTACAGCGGCACGATCTCGGTCAGGGGCAGCGCGGAGATCACCACGCCCGCGGCATGCATGCCTGTCCCGCGCGAGAAACCTTCCGCCCGCCGCGCCATATCGAGGTGTTTACGGACTGCTGGATTATCGTTGTACAGTTTCCCCAAATCTTTGTTGTGAAAATCCTGCTTCTTGGGATCGTCGCTCCGGCGTAGCGTGTCGTCGATAGTGACGCCGGGTTTTTTGCTGAACATTTTGCTGATCTTATTGACTTCGGCCAGCGGCACGCTACTGACCCGCCCTACGTCTTTGACCGCCGCTTTAGCCGCCAGTTTGCTAAAGGTGGCGATCTGCGCGACCCGGTCTAGGCCGTATTTCTGACGGATATAGTCGATGACTTCACCGCGCCGGCGGATGCAAATATCGATGTCGATGTCGGGCATGTTGATGCGCTGGTCGGTCAAAAAACGCTCGAACAGCAGTTTATATTTCAAAGGGTCGAGCGTGGTAATGTCCAGCGCGTAAGAAACTATCGAGCCAGCTGCCGAGCCACGCCCCGGCCCGATAATAATGTCCTGCTCTTTCGCCCATTTAATAAAATCTGAGACGATTAAAAAGTAGCCGCAAAAACCGGTCTTGGTGATGACCTCCAATTCGTGTTCATAACGCTGTTTGATTTCCTCGGAAAAATTTTCCCCGTAACGGCGGCGGATACCTTCCTCGACCAGCTTGCGCAAATAACTTGCTTCATCATAGCCTTCCGGCACGGCAAATTTGGGAATATGCTGGGTTTTATTGTCGAAATCAAAATCGATTTTCTCGGCGATGCGCAGAGTGTTTTCTAAATATTCCGGATGCGCGGGAAAAAGCTCCTGCATTTCCGCCAGATTTTTGTAATAAGTTTCGGGGTGCGCTTTCAGGCGGTCGCTGTCGGTCAGTAGTTTGTTTTGCGAAACGCACAGCAAGATATCCTGGATCAGAGCGTCGCCGTTGTCGGTGAAATGGCTATCATTGGTGGCGACGATGGGGATATTTAATTCTTGAGCGATCTGCTGCAGTCCGGCTAGCGCCTGTTTTTGTTCGGGCATGCCGTGGTTTTGGGTTTCGAGATAGTAGTCGTCGCCAAAAAGATTTTTGTAGCGCCGCGCCGCTTCCAGCGCTTCGCTGTAGCGATTGTTTAAAAGCATTTCCGGCACTTCGCCGGCGATGCAGGCGGACAGGCAGATCAGCCCTGAGTGGTATTTTTCCAGCAAATCCCAATCAATGCGCGGGCGGTAATAAAAACCGTCGATACTGGCCAGCGAAACCATTTTGATCAGATTGCGGTAGCCAGTCTCATTTTTGACCAGCAAAATCAAATGGTAGTTGGCCGCGTCGAGTTTGGTCTCTTTTTGATGCAGGCTGCGCGCCGCGACATAAGTTTCACAGCCGATGATCGGCTTGACGCCTTGCTTTTTGCACTCTTTCCAAAAAAGATAAACGCCGTGCATGGTGCCGTGGTCGGTGATGGCCGCCGCTGGAAAACCGTAAGTTTTGGCGCGCGTGACAATATCCTCAATGCGCGAAGCCCCGTCGAGCAGCGAATATTCCGTGTGCGTATGCAGATGAACAAAACTCATTTAGTTTTTCCTATTATTAGATTAACTTCTAAAAGCGTCTTTTATTAACTCGATGTTTTGCACAGCGTTGTTCGGGCTGAAAGAAATCAAAACCGCGTCAAACCGCACATAACTATCATTCAATTTATTGGCCTGCAGATAATGCCGCGCGGTGCGGATAATCCTTTTTTGTTTGGCCGGATCGACCGCCGCCCGCAGATCGCGCAGGGAATTCTCTTTATAATACTTTACCTCGACAAAGGCAAGGACATTTTTGTCCGGCAGTTTTTCCGCAGTGACAAGGTCGATTTCACCGCCGCGGCAGGCATAATTTTTGGCGAGTATTTGATAGCCCTGGGATAACAAAAAATCCACGGCAATTTTTTCGCCTTTGGCGCCGACGATACGCATAACAGAGTAATTATAACAAATTTAGCGGCCGCTGGAGAATAATTTGGCTAGAAAAGTCTTTAATATTTTTCCGCAGGGCTTTGGCGATTTTTAGCAATATCGAACCGCGGTCTTATGCGCTGATTTTTATCCGTAAATGTTATGCGTAGGCGCCAGGTAAATACCCGACGGCACGCCGGAAGCGCTAGAGCTTGGTTTGCGTGAATGGCTTAATGGCGGGATGGGGTGAAAGGATAGGCGCGCTGGATACAGACATTGGGCTAATTAAACCGCACTAAATCTTTTTTTATAATCGATTGAAATTCCGGCGATATATTGTTCAAATCCACAACATCAACTTTATAGGGCAATAAAGAATTATCAAAATCTATGCTCAATCGCAGTAAAGTTCTGGGCGGCAACGGCTGTCCGAAATTGTCTACGGCAATATCCAAATCGGAATATTGGCGTGCCTTGCCGGTGGCTCGGGAGCCAAAAATATAAACAGCGGCGTCTCGAAAATCTGAATTAGCCAAAATTTTTCTAATCAAAAGCAGGTGGTTTTCTTCTATAGTAATACTCATAGCTCTGTAAGTTTTTGCTGTAATTGCTCCAGCAAGAACTCCGCCTCTCGAAGAAATTCCGGAACCACTGAAATAACCAAATTAGCTTTTGTTTCAGCATATGTATGGCTGGTCATATTTCTGATCTTTCTGTACTCTTCCCATTTGCCCAGATCATTCAACAACAACCCCTTTTCATTGGACAATCTAAATTAAATTCCGTTACGGCCTCTTGCAGTGTTTTGACCGCTTGGGTAAAAGAAGATAAATTAAGTTTCATTGTTTAATTATAACACTGAAACATTAAGAAACTCACAGTATCAAATCCCCAAATCCGCTTTTTTGAACAACGCGTCCATTTGAAAACCGGCCTGGGCGATGTTTTCTGCCCCACAAAACGCCGGACGCCTAATGAAAAAAATCCCCGATATCTTTGTTCAGCGCTTTGGCGATTTTTAACAGAGTGATGATAGTTGGTAGGCGTGTGCCGTCCTCGATATTCTGGATGTAGCGCAGACTCAGGTCTACTTTATCTGCCAGTTTTTCCTGGGTTAAGCCGGCTGATTTGCGGAAACGCTTGGTGTTCTTACCGATATTTATTTCCATCTTTACCTCGCTGCTTGCAATCTTAACTATGGTGAGTTATAATTCTTACGTGCAATAAGCACGTAAGAGCAAAAATCAAAGGGGGTATTTTTATGGCAAACGCTTACACAGATAATTACGACGGTATAGCAACAGGGCAACCGCTGTCAGCGCAAAAAATGACAAACGCGCTTAATACCAAAGAAAAGGTGGCGAATAAAAAGGATACTTTAAGCGGCAGTTCAACGGAGTATCCGTCGTCAAAAGCGGTCTACGATAGCCTGAATGAAAAAGACAGCGGCGCGGTGCACAAAGCCGGAGCGGAAACAATAACCGGAGCTAAAACTTTCGGTGGCGCTGTTAGCTTTGCCGATCCTAAATTCAGCACGGCGAAAACAACTGATGCAGCCAATGACGGTACAAAGATCGCTACAGAGGCGCAAGTCTATAAAGTCGCGCAAGCTGCGGATATTTTGCCAGTGGGCACAATACTGGCTATGGCTGCGTCCAGCTGGATAAACGCCGGCGCGACCTTTAAAAGTAAATGGAGAGTCTGCGACGGCACGGGCGGCACGCCGAATTTGACCGGCCAGTTTCTACGCGGCGGGACAGCCAGCGATGCCGTGACCGGTGGCGCGGACAGCGTAACACTGACCGAAAATCATATACCACAACATACGCACGGAAAAGGAACATTGGCTGCTGGTGGCACCGACGGCCTGCATACTCATGATGCGACAAGCACCTTTCATTGGTATGATGGTAACAGTTCTTCGACGCCACATTATGTGATGGATACAGATCCCGGCAGTGATATACAAAGAACGGTACATGGAGCAACAAGCAGGGTTATTGATACGGTGGTCAATAACACTAATTCTGGTCATGGACATTCCGTTTCTGGAAACACAGACAGTTATGGCAGAAACAGCGCCACAATTACCGCTATCCCGACCGTGCCCAGTTATTACACGGTAATTTACATTATAAAATTGGCTTGAATCTGACGGCGCAAAACCTATTTATTTTGATAAAACTAAAGGGTATCACCGAACAAAATTTTGGCGTAGACATTCAGGTGCGCCACTTGTTTTTTACAAGTCGTTTAGGCACAGGTTTGTTTTTAGGCATAACACCAGAGATAGGCGCGGATTTTATTCCAAAAATAGTCTAAAATGTGTTCAGACAAAGAACCAGAGTGAATCTGCGGAGAAACAAAATGCGGTTGCAAACAGAATTAAGCAAGAATGACTATTTGCAATATCAATTATATATGGCCTCGAAAAGAAAAAGCACCCGGAAAGAAAGAATTAAAAGTCAAATATTGGTCTCATTGTTTTTATGTATTACAGGGTTTTTATTAGCCAGTGTTAATAGAAACAAAAATTACCTTATTGCCTTTGGCCTTGCCTCAATAATAAGCTTTATCGTATATCCGTTTCTTTTACGTTCCTTTTATAAAAGGCATTTTGCAAATTTCATCAATGAAAATTATGGCAACAAAACTGGCAGACCGGAAATACTGGAAATAAAAAATGGCTGTATTTTGTTAAAAGACAATAAGTCAGAAACAAAATTAAAGATAAAAGAAATCCAGGAAATTGTCGAGATCAGCACGAACTACTTTATAATGATCGACAGTACAGCGGCTATAATTTTAACAAAAAACAAGGCGACCAGCGATTTTATAAACAACTTGCATGAAAAGCATAATCTAAAATACAGCAGTGAATTAAATTGGCGCTGGAAATAATCAGATGCGCAATCCGGCGGAAACTATCGGCAATTTAATTGAAAAACAGGGAATTAGTTTTATAAGCTCTGTCGATGAAAACGGTTATCCCAATACCAAAGCCATGCTGCCGCCGGTTCAGCGCGAAGGCATCAAAACATTTTATTGGCATACGAACAGTTCTTCCCTGAGGATAAAGCATTATCGGAAAAATCCCAAAGCCTGCATATATTTTTACGACAAGCGGTTTTTTCGCGGAGTAATGCTGAAAGGGGCAATGGAAATTTTGGA
>JAIRWS010000032.1 GCA_031268855.1 Candidatus Margulisiibacteriota bacterium
CGCAGGCCACACCGCAAACATCTTTGCAGCCGTCTCCGCAGGTTGTCGCACAGGCTACTCCGCAACTACTGGAACAGGTCGCCGCGCCACAGCCAGCGGTACAGTCCGCCACGCAATCATTGCCGCACCCTCTCCCGCAAACCGATGTGCATCCGCCAACGCACCGCGCGTTATTTAGCGCGTCATCGATAACCTGCCTGATCTCTTCCAAATGCCTGGCTCTGAGCCTGGTGGCCAGAGCCGTTATATTTTCGCCCCAGGGAAAAGTATTGCCGCCATTATAATTGACCAGGCCCTGCGTGGCCGCCCGCAAAGCCGTAAGCTGGCTGGCGTTTATTCTCGTAACGCCGGACATCACATTGCTAACCGCGGCCAATGCGGCTTGTGCAACGACAGCTACCTCTCTCGCGGCAGCCTGAACATCATTCGTGCCAGACAGCTCAGGGGCTATTCTGTGTTCGTGTTCTTTTTTGAGATTTTCCAGAGTCTGATTATAATCCGCCGCGTAAGCCTCTTTGTTGGATAAATAATTTTGTCTTTTCTTCTCAGCCGTGTCCGCCAGTCCCACATTGGTTGTCGGCGTTGCGCCCGCCCCTGTCAACGGTTCCTCTGCCGTACTGTCCGGTGTCCGGTATTTGTAACGCGCCATAAACATACCCCCTTTAATTTGTTATAACAAGCTAATAGACAATATATTACTCATAATATACCACCAAATTGGTGTTTGTCAAGCAATGTTCCAAGCCATTAGCATGTGTTTTATGATCTTGCGCCAAATCTTTATGCAAAATCTGCGGGAAATACGCCGCGCGGCCGGTTTGTCGCAAATGCGTCTGGCCGAACGTTGCAATACGGCCACCAACTACATAAATGAAATAGAACGCGGCAATAAATTTCCTTCAGTGGAGATGCTGGAAAAAATCGCGGCGGCTCTACAGGTGCAGCCGTATTTGCTTTTTTTTAATTTCGCCAAAAAACAAAAACCTGATGAGTCCGCGCCGTTGATCGCGCCAAAAATCAAAGGAGATTTATTCCAGCAGTTAAGCGCCGCCACGCAAAAAATCCTGCAGCAGTATTAGGGCGGACAACCGCCTAAAATTAGTAGTTTATGGTATAATAATATCAACAGGACTCCCCGCACCTCTGGTTAAGCCAAATGGCCTAACAATGTGTCCCAGGGGAGACTTTTGTAGCTTATGAAACAGCCAAATACTTATATTCAACAAATAGAAAAATTGCGCTCACGAGGCTGTATGATTCCCGATGTCGATTTTTGTAAGGAAGTTTTAGCAAATATCAACTATTATCGTCTCTCCGCTTATTTTTTGCCCTACAAAACTACTAATGACAAATACTTACCGAACACCAATTTTAATACGATTTATCAAATATATGAATTTGACCGCAAGTTGCGCGCCCTGCTTTTTTTGGCTATTGAAGAAGTAGAAATAACTCTGCGCGCTAGATTGGCTTATTTTCATGCAAACAAGTATGGGGCGTTAGGTTATAAAGACGCTAAAAATTTTAATATCCGCCATCGTCATGAAAAATTTATAGAACGGATTAATACGGTAATCAATGATAATAAAAAAGTCTTATTCGTGCGGCATCATAATGAAAAGTATGTTGGCAATTTTCCAATTTGGGTAATTATCGAACTATTTACTTTTGGCATGTTGTCCTATTTTTACGCTGATTTGCCGACAGCTAATCAAAAAATTATTGCGCGTGAAATATTTCAGGCTGTGCCTAAAACACTAATCAGCTGGTTAAGATGCTGCACCGACTTGCGTAATATTTGCGCCCATTCGGGTAGGTTGTATTACCGTATTTTTACAGCAATCCCGTCCGGTCTAACAACTGTGCCTCAAGATGCTGAACGCCGCTTATTTGGAGCAGTTATGTCCTTGCAGGCTTTATATCTTGATGCCCAAAAATGGAACATCGAAATATATCCGGCGCTATGCGTTTTATTAAAGGAGTACGCACAAGATATTAATTTAAAACACATTGGGTTTTCAGAGAATTGGGAAGTTACCCTAAGAAAATCGTAGTAAGGCTTTTTACACAGAGTTTTATTTTGCCTCAAACTAGCCTATAATTTTGCCATGAAAAAGCGTATCAAGATTTTTGACACCACGCTGCGCGACGGTGAGCAGTCGCCGGGCTGCTCGATGAATATTGCCGAAAAAATCGAAATGGCCAAAATGCTGGAGAAGCTCAACGTCGATGTTATCGAAGCCGGTTTTGCCATTTCCTCGCCCGGTGATTTCGCCTCGGTCGAAGCGGTCGCCAAAACCGTAAAAAAATCGACCGTCGCCTCGCTGTCCCGTGCGGTGGAAAAAGACATCGACGCCAGCTGGGACGCGCTCCAGGCCGCCCGGCAGCCGCGCATCCACATTGTCATCGCCACTTCGCCGATCCATATGAAATACAAGCTGCGCAAGACACCGGCCGAAGTGCTGGCGCAGGCCGTCCGCGCCGTCCAATACGCCAAAGCGAAGGCCAAAAATATCGAGGTGGAATTTTCCGCCGAAGACGCCAGCCGCAGCGATCGTGATTTTCTGGCCAAAATTTTCACCGCGGTGATCGACGCCGGCGCCAATGTCGTTAATGTGCCGGACACCACCGGCTATGCCATGCCGCGGGAATTTGGCGAGTTGATCGCCTATCTCCGCCGCAATATTCCGAATATTCATAAAGCGGAAATTTCCGTGCACAATCACAATGATCTGGGTCTGGCCGTCGCCACTTCGCTGGCCGCGATCGAGAACGGCGCGACGCAGTGCGAAGCTACGCTCAATGGCATCGGCGAGCGCGCGGGCAATTGTTCTCTAGAAGAGTTGGTCATGGCGCTCAAAGTGCGCCAGGATTATTACGGCAAAGACAAGCAAACCCGGATCAACGCCAGGTATATTTACCCGGCCAGCCGGCTGCTGTCCTCGATCACCGGTGTGCAGGTGCAGCCCAACAAAGCCATTGTCGGCGCCAACGCTTTCGCGCACGAGTCCGGTATTCATCAGGACGGCATTTTGAAACACCGCGCGACTTACGAGATCATCCGCGCGGAGGACATCGGCCGCACGGACAGCAAACTGGTCTTAGGCAAACACTCCGGCCGTCACGCGCTGGTCGCCAAATTAAAAGAGCTGGGCTACACCGATCTGCAGGACAGCGAAATAAACAATGTTTATCAAAAATTTAAAATTTTGGCGGACAAGAAAAAGGAAATTACTGAATGGGATCTGGAAGCGTTGATTTCCGACGGCATCAAACAGCCGGAAACCGCGTCGTACACGCTGGACAAACTGCAGATCCAGACCGGCAACACGGTCAAGCCGGCCGCCAGACTGTCCGTGAAGTATCAGGACAAAATTCTCAAAAGCGCCCAGACCGGCAATGGCCCGGTGGACGCGATCTTTAAAGCGATCGACGATATTATTCAGCGCGGCGCGCTGGGTATTCATCTGCTGGATTATGTCGTGCACGCTGTGACCGAGGGCACGGACGCGCTGGGCAAAGTCACGGTGCGCATTAAGAAAAACCAAAAGACCTATACCGGCAATGGCGCGAACACCGACGTGCTCGTCGCTTCAGCCGAAGCCTACCTCAACGCCGTGAATAAATATTTGCTACGGAGTGAATAAATGCCTAAAGCCAAAACCCGCGCCGCCCAAACCTCAAAATCGGCTGTTGATCTGTCCATCAACGGCATTAAAGCATTTATCAAATTTGCCGGACAGTTTCCGATCAGCAAACTGTCCGCCGGCCGTACCGGCGCGCGCCTGACGGTCTACCAAAATCCGGCTATTGCCCGTCCACAGGCCGCGGAAACGCCAGCGGCCGCGCCGGAGGAGATCAAGCCGGTTTTCGCGCAGATCAAATCCGACAGAGTCGGTGTTTTTCATGGCCTTAAAGATCTGGAGGCCGGCAGCCTAATAAAATCCGGCGAGACCGTTGCTAAAATATACGCCATCGGCATTGAAAACGAGATCAAAGCGGATAAAGACTGCGTCATCAAAGAAATCCTGGCGCGGGAAAACGCGCTCATCGAATACGGCCAGCCGCTTTTTTTGATCGAGTAAATGCCGGTTTTCTTTTACACGCTGGGCTGCAAATCCAATCAATACGAAACCCGGCAGCTGGCGGAGAAATTTTCCGCGCTGGGCTTCAGCCGGACAACAGACCCAGGATCCGCCAGTATTATCGTCGTCAACACCTGCAGCGTCACGCACATAGCCGAGCGCAAAGCGCGTAATCTCCTCCGCCGCTTTAGGGCACAAAATCCTCAAGCCAGGCTTTACGTCTGCGGCTGTTACGCAAATATCGCCGAACTCGACAAAATTATTCCGCAGGCTATCCGGATAAAACAGGAAATAAAACTGCGGCCAGAATTATGGGGTTTGCCCAGAGGGGACAGCGCCGCGGGCGCTAGGGGGATTGGCCGCGTTCGGGAATTTTTAAAAATCCAGGAAGGCTGCGACAATTTTTGCAGTTATTGCATCATTCCTTACGCCAGAAATAAAATTTCTTCTGCCGCGCCGGAAAATATTTTGGCGGAAGCGCAGGAATTAATTCAAAACAATGTCCGCGAAATTGTCCTGACCGGCATAAATCTAGGCCGTTATTTTTACCAAAACAATTCTCTGGCGGACATTTTGCGGCTATTACTGCGAACGGATATTGCCAGGATCCGGCTTAGTTCTCTTGAGCCGGATCTGCTCACCGACGATCTGTTCAGAACTATTGCCGCGGAACCGCGTCTGGCCAGACATTTGCACATCCCTCTACAGTCCGGCTCGGACAAAATCCTGCGCTTGATGAATAGAAAATACACCGCCGCGGAATACCAAAAACTTATCGCCCGCGCGCGCCGGATTTGCGGCGCGGATCTTGGCCTGACCACGGATATTATTACCGGTTTTCCGGGCGAGACCGAAACAACTTTTCAAGAATCCTGTGCTTTCGTTCAGGAAATCGGTTTTAGCGATCTGCATATTTTCCCCTATTCGCCGCGCCCGCTGACCGCGGCGGCCAAACTGCCGGATATTTGTCCGGACAAACTCGTGAAACAATTTGTTTCACGGCTGGAAAATTTACGGCGGGAAATGCAAAATAACTTTTTGCAAAAACATTTAGCCCGGCCTTTAGAAACGCTGGTCGAAAACAACAAGGGTACCGGGCTCAGCTCGGAATACATTGCGGTAAAGCTCTCGGGCAAAACAGAAAGCGGAAAATTTTACCTGGCCGCGCCGCAGGGCATAAAAGACGGGGTTATTTTAGCCGATCCGGCGCACGGAGTCACCGATGCGGATCTGCATCGGCAGACGGTTTAGCAGATCTACTTTTTCCCGTCTTAGCAGCCGCAGCAGCAGATCCACCGCTCTGGCGCCAAGCGCCGCTCGATCAGTCCAAACCGTGGTCAGCTGCGGCCGCGGTTCGTCGACAAAGCGCGGGAAAGAAATGCCGTCAAAACCGGTAACCGAAATATCCTTGGGAATATTTACACCGTATTTTCGCACCGCGCGGTAAATATAATAAGCCAGTAGATCGCTGGAACACAGAATTAAAGTTTTTTTCCTGTCCCGCAAAAATTTAGCAAAAGCGATCTCCACGCTCTGGATCATGTTGTAATCCGCCTGATACAGCGTAACATTTTTGGGCAGAAATGCCGCGGAAACGATTTTATAAAATTCATTCCAGATCGTATCTTTTTTGTCTGTCTCGCCGGTAAACAACGCGACACTTTTGTGTCCACAGTTTTTGATAAATTCGCACAACTGGCTCAATCCGCCGCCGGTGTCTTGTAAAACGACTGGCGCGGGAAAATCCGCATTGGAATGTCCGGCCTGCACGTGCGGCATTCTGTATTTTCTGGCCAGCTCTAAAAAAGCGCCCGGTGTCCGCCCCACAAAAATAATTCCGTTATAATCGTAAATCTCGCCATAATCCCGCTCGAATTCGGATAAGATCCGGAAATCCAAACCCAGCTCAGACAGCCGCTGGGTAATGCCGAAAATCACATCCGTATAATATTCGCCGTAATAGTGATTTTTATAATTGTTAAAAACCAATAATATTTTCTGCACTTTCAAGGAGTGCTCGGAAAAATAATTTAATTCGCGGGCTTTATTCAGGATTTTCTCCCGCATCTTTCGGGAAATTTTTTGCGGATGGTTGATCGCCGTGCAGACCGCCGAAACCGAAACGCCGCAGGCCTTTGCTATATCTTTTAAAGTTGCCATTTGTTGTATTCTACAATTTTTTTTCTAAAAATACAAATAAAATATAATAAAATTTACAATAAAATTCAGCTAAACTATTTAGATAAGAAAAGTGAAAGGCGGTACCCGATATGAAAGAAGCTCGGAAACTCCGAAAACTATGGCTCTTTATTATAAAACAAGCCAAAACATTTCAGCTGGAGAAAATACGCTAATGCTGGACACTCTCAACACCACAGCTCAAGTGCGGCGCTTGATCGTGGATTCGATCAACAAGGCCTTGCGCGGCGTTCCCGCGGATAGTCTGCCGGGCAGCGCCAAGCACATTGATTATGAGATCGGCGCGCTTTTGCCGGCCATAGACAACAAAACCGAATTTTGCCAGCAAATGCTGGTCAAGCTGCGGGCCTGCGCCAGCCGCAGCGTAAAGGAGCCGGCTAAAGATTTTTTGGCCAAGTTAAAAGCCTATCTGTTAGGCAAATTATTTTACCTGTCCCTGCAGGACAAACGTTATCTTTTGATTCAAGGCTTCAGCAGCCGCGTCAATCACCGGTTTATACTGGACGCCGTGGCGCAGATCGAGGCCTCGGAGGAACAGGCTGCGTCTTTTCTGGACTCTCTCACCGACCCCGGGCAAAAAGATTTTTTCATCGGTATAACAAGTTACATTTATAGTTAAAAAATACAATAAAATACAATTAGATATACAATACAACTTACGACAACAATATAAAGGATTTAAATTATGCTGCAGTGGAAAAATATCGCCGGTGCTTTCACACCGCTCAACGTCAATCAAGTTTTGCGCAATCCGAACCGCATCCTTAATCATACTCCGCTGATCCAAACCAAGCTGGCTATTATTGACAAATGGCAGCTGACCCGCGCCGCTTTTCTAGAGGCTTATGCAGGCCTCCAGCAGCGCAAAGAAACAACGGCCAAACTTTTGGCCTTTATCGCCGCGTTCAATCATGATAAAAATCTTTCCGAACTACAGGACGACTTGCGCGCCATGTATCAATCCGGTTTGTTAGAGCTGCACTTGACGGATAAATGCAATCTCTTTTGCTTAAACTGCTGGTCTAAAAATAAAAAAGGTGATACTTTTCCTTTTGACAAACTGCCGCAAGTTCTGCCGGCCTTAAATCCGCGGGCTGTTTTGCTGGTTGGCGGCGGAGAACCGGTGGAGTATTCCAGCAGCGGACAAACTTTAAATGAAGCAATACTTGAAATTCACCGCATCCTGCCGGAGGCCGCGCTGGGGCTGATCAGCAACAACACTCGTATTCCGGACGGCCGGTGGCCAGACTATCTGCAATGGCACAGAACCTCTCTGGATGCAGCCACGCCGGAAACCTACGAGCGGATTAAACGCGGGAACAAATACGCCGCTGTGGTGGGAAACATTCAGAAATTATTTACTGAAACACCAATCGCCAATATCGGCGTCGGCTTTCTCTATAGAAATGAGAACGCTGAGGAAATTTTTCCTTTCCTTGAGCAGTGGTTTGATTGGTTTGCGCAGCAAACAGAGACCAGCCAATCTCGTTTTAATATTCAATTCAGGCCGATCGCGGCGCAAGTTGACATGGTGAACGACATTAAAGCCGGCAAACATTCTTTTATTCATCAAGAAACTCTGGATACCCTGCAGGGCCAAATAATGCAGGCTCTCCGTGCCGCTGAACAAAATCCAAACTTTAATTATTTTCTAATGCAGCATACTAATTTTTTCACCCGTTTGCAGCCATACCAGGAACAGCCAGAGTTGCTTTTTTCACACGAACCAGTTTATTTTGACCATTGTTACACTGCTCTAACCCGACGGCTGGTCAGGGCCAGCGGCACGGAATACCCCTGCTGCTTAACCGAAAACAATCCATCTCTAGCCTTAGGCAACGTTTTGTCCGGAAACCCTGACGAAATTTATAAAATTGCTCTGGGACAAGTTTGGTATTATGCGCTGCAGCACCGCTACTGCGACGCAGAGCACTGCCGTATCGGCGCGCCCAATATGGCAATGAATAATTTCCTCTCCGGAAAAACAGAACAAGGCGCTTATTCAGACAATTATTTTTTCTAAATGGAAAGTCTATAACAGTATCCGCGCCGCGCTAGCCACCGCCGCGGTTTCGGCGCGCAGGATACGCCCGCCCAGCGAAAAAGCCCGCGCGCTGGCCGCCAGATAATTTAATTCCCCCGCGGAAAAACCGGATTCCGGCCCGCTGACCAGCGCGCTCTCGTCCGCAAAATCCGGCCAGCTTTTCTCCGCCGCCGGATGCGCGTAATAAATATTCCGGAATTTTCCCGTTAAGTCCCGCAGCCCGATTTTTTCTATTTCCGGCAAATGATTGCGCCGCGACTGGCAGACCGCCGACACAATAATTTTTTGCCAGCGCTCAAATTTATGATCCGCAAAACGCAGCGGCGAGTTTTCTGATTCGTACAGCCAAAATTTATAGACGCCTATTTCCGCCGCCTTTTGCAGAACATAAGTCATTTTGTCATTTTTCAGCAGCGGCAAAATCAGGTGCAGTTTTTTCGCCGGCTCGTTATTTTCCGCGTATTCTTTATGTAGTTTTGCGGTCAGGAACCGCCGCGTTATGTTTTCTATTTGATACACGCCAATGCGCTGCTCCTGCACGG
The DNA here is from genome assembly GCA_031268855.1 of Candidatus Margulisiibacteriota bacterium. Lineage (NCBI taxonomy): Bacteria > Bacillati > Candidatus Margulisiibacteriota > Candidatus Margulisiibacteriota bacterium. The sequence continues at coordinate 8,871 of JAIRWS010000032.1, forward strand.
ACTCAAAAAAATCTCCGGCCCGCAAACGTAGAACCCGGATCAAATATTCAAACTCCTCGCCGGTCAGCCGCAGCGCGGACTCCAGCGGCAGATAAACCCGAAACAGCATGAATTATTATAGTATAAAATCCACGGTTTCTGGGTATACTTCTCCTATGGATCAAAGCTATCTCCACACAGCGGCCACGGCCGGCCGACAATACCAAAAATATCTTGAGGATTTTGGCCTGATCTTCCGCGATTCTTTTAACGCCGGCAAAGACATTACGGCGTATATTTTGCGCGATCTGCAAAGCGCGAATAATCCCGAGATCGGCCGCGCGCTGATCGAGTCCATGTTTTTGTATCACCTCACCACGATCGCTTCGCTGAAAATTATCGTCAAGATACTTTACGTCACCGGCCATATTCAAACCTATCGCTACAACACGCATCACGCGCTGAAAAAAGAGATCGACGAGGCGTTGAAAAAAATCAGCGGCACCAAAGCCGAGCTGGTGCAAAAAAAATATCCTCTGCTGCTGGAAAAATTAAATAAAGAAAAGCTCGCGGTTAAAAACCAGCAAGCTATTGCGGACAAAACCGGCGCGGTGAACAGTCTGGTCGACACTGTCAACCGGCAGTATATCAATTTCGTCAAAAAGTAATTAAAATATTTTCATGCGCGAATTGTTGAAACTGGCCAGCCCCTGCCGGCTATGTCCGCGACGATGCGGGGTAAATCGTTTAGCGGGCGAAAAAGGCTTTTGCGGCGCGGGCAATGAAATGTTGGTTTCCTATATCGGCGTTCATTACGGTGAAGAGCCGCCCATCTCGGGCCGTACCGGCTCCGGCGCGGTATTTTTCGGGCACTGCACCATGTCCTGTGTCTTTTGCCAAAACTGGCAGATCAGCCAGACGCATTGCAATTTGAGGCCGATCAGGCCGACAGAGCTGGCCGCGGAATTCCTGCGTCTGCAAAACGAACAGGCGCATAATATCAATCTTGTTTCGCCGACGCAGTACGCGCCGTGGATAATCGAGGCGCTGACTCTGGCCAAACGCGGCGGCCTGACCATTCCGGTCGTTTACAATACCAACGGCTACGAAAATCCTGAAGTTTTGGCGCTGCTTGCTGATCACGTGGACATTTATTTGCCGGATCTGAAGTACGCCGACAACGCTTCCGCCGCGCGCTATGCGCAGACCGCAAATTACGCCGAGCACGGCTTGGCGGCTGTAAAATTCATGCTGCGGCAAAAAGGGCTTTTACAAACCTCAAATGATATTGCCGCGCGGGGCATTATCGTCCGGCATCTGGCCCTGCCCGGCTTAGTTAAAGAAAGCAAGGAAATCCTCACCGCGCTGTATTCTCTAAATCCCCAAATTCAGATCAGCTTGATGTCCCAGTACGCGCCGCAGCATCGCGCTAAAGATATTCCGGAGCTCAGCCGCCGTTTGTCCGCCGGCGAATATAATGAAGTCGTGGAATACGCCGTAAATCTCGGGCTGGAAAATATCTGGACGCAGGAATTGGCCAGTCAGGATATTTTGGCGCCGGATTTCGGCACGGAAAAACCATTTGCGGCCGTGCAATTATGAACAGCAAACTTTCTCTCTATGCGCAGCCTGGCGCGAAACAAACCGGTTTTGCCGGTTATTTTGCCGGCCAAATAAAGATCAAACTGAACGCGCCGGCGCAGGACAACAAAGCCAATCAGGAGCTGATTATTTTTCTGGCCAAGAAACTCAATATTCCCAAAAGCAATTTAACAATAATTCGGGGGCTGACAAACCGGCACAAAGTGGTCAGCATCGACAGCAATTATTCCGCCGCGGAGATCATTAAGAGAATCACCGGTTAGTCTTATCGGATTTAAAGAATAATTCCGAATGTTATATATAGTATAATCCAGCGCATGAACAAGCCGGTTTATTCCTGCCGCATATTTGACCTATATGAAGACGAGATAATTTTGCCCAATGGCCAAAAGACCACGCAGACGCGCCTCGATCATAAACCCAGCGTGGCCATAGTCGCGCTCAACGAAAAAAAGGAAGTCCTGCTCATCAGCCAGTATCGTAGCGCGATCCAGTCCGCTTTGCTGGAAATACCGGCGGGCAGCGTCGACCGTGACGGCGAAAAACCCGCAGCCGCCGCGCAAAGAGAGCTGGCTGAGGAAACCGGTTTCGGCGCGCGCAAACTCACCTTATTATTTGAGGGTTATTCGCTGCCCGGCTACTGCAATGAATACATGTATTATTATCTGGCCGAAGATCTTTTTCCGCAAAAACTCCCGCCAGACGCGGACGAATGTATCGAAGTCAGGCCGGTGCTTTTTACCGAAGCCCTGCAGCTACTCGACAGCGGCCAGCTCACCGACGCGAAAACCACCCTGGGGCTGCTGCTGACAGCCAAATATTTAAAGATCTAGATTTCACCCGCTCTTGACAAACCGCAAAGACCTCTATATCATAAATCAAAAATAAGAATCATTATTATTTTTAAAATTTAAGACGAGGGTTGAGCATGGTCAAAACACGAAATTACAGTAAAAAAAGAGAAGCGATTTTGTCGGCGATCCGCTTGACCAAAACTCACCCAAGCGCGCGCTGGGTCTACGAGCAGGTCAAGCCCCGGCTGCCGGATATTTCGCTGGGAACCGTGTACCGCAATATCAAAGTCTGCCGCGAGGAAGGCTTGCTGGCTTCGGTCGGCGTGGTAAACAACGAAGAGCGTTTTGACGGCGTAGTCAAACCGCACCCGCACGCGATCTGCACCAACTGCGGCAGCATCATAGACGTCCAGTACGCTCCGCCGGCTGGTCAGCCGAGCCTGAACGGATTTGCGATCGACAGCAGCCGCACTGTTTTTTATGGCGTCTGCGCGAAATGTAGCGGACAGAAAAAAGGCTGGTTTAAAAAATTTAAGCGTCTCGGCTCTTTGGCCAGGAATTTTGGTAATAAATAAGAAAGGAGGGATAAGTATGGCTAAATACGTTTGCTCAGTCTGCGGCTATGTTTATGATCCGGCGCAAAACAACAATATCGCCTTTGAGGATCTGCCGGACGACTGGGTGTGTCCACAGTGCGGTGTCGGCAAAGACCAGTTTGATAAAGTTTAAAAATTAAAAAAAGAAAAGGAGAAAATCATGAAAAAGTTTGTTTGTTCAGTTTGCGGTTATGTGCATACGGGCAATGAGCCTCCGGAAAGCTGTCCGCAGTGCAAAGCTCCCCGGGCAAAATTCAAGGAGAAAACGTCTGACGGCTGGGCCTGCGAGCATGTGGTCGGCATCGCCAAAGACGCGGGGAACGACATCCTTGACGATTTGCGCGCTAATTTTACCGGCGAGTGTTCCGAGGTCGGCATGTATCTGGCGATGAGCCGCGTGGCCGAGCGCGAGGGCTACCCGGAAATTGCCGAAGCGTATAAACGCTACGCTTTCGAGGAAGCGGAGCATGCCGCGAAATTCGCGGAGCTACTCGGCGAGGTGGTCACCGCCAGCACGAAGAAAAATCTGGAAATGCGCGTCGAGGCGGAAACCGGAGCCTGCGCCGGCAAGCTTGATCTGGCCAAACGCGCCAAAGAAAACAACCTTGACGCGATCCATGACACAGTGCATGAAATGGCCAAAGATGAAGCGCGGCATGGCGCCGGCTTTACCGGTCTATTGAAAAGATATTTTGGTTAATCAAGCGCCCTAGCGCAAACCAGAGGCAGGGCAAGTAAAATTGCCCTGCTTTTTTTTACAGGCTCTGTTAAAAACACACGCTTGAATCTAACCCCTCTACGCCATTTTTTTAATATAGATCAGCGTGTAATACGCCGGCACGGTGTTTACAGAAATTAGCAGGTTTGTCAAACTAACAGCATAATAACAATGCTAAGAGGTGTAGTATGGGTGAAGACGATTTGGTGAAAATTTTAAGCGTAAATATCAAACGCCAGCGCAATCATTTTCAATGGTCTCAAGAAAAACTGGCGGAAGAAGTCGGCGCTTCGGTGACTTTCATCAGTGGCATCGAGACCGGCCGCAAATGGGTCTCCCCGAAAACTCTGGCCAAACTAGCCCGGGCTTTTGGCTTGCGCAGTTATGAGCTGCTCAAACCGGACGACGTGCTGCCGCAAGATTATTTTAGTCTGCTGAGCCGCTATACCGAGGATTCCTGCGCCGCCTTAAATCTAATTAAAGAAAAATATTTAACCAAACTGCGTCCACCGAAGCAGGGACGAAAAGTTAAATTGTAAATCGCGGCTGGCAGCGCGGACAGATATGCGTGGTGCGGCCAGCCAGTTTGACCCGCCGGATAGGCGCGCCGCAGCGGCGGCAGTTTTTTTGCTTGTAGACATTGAGCAGATTTTGAAAATTGCCGCGCGCGCCTGATGAAGTAATATAGTCGGAAACAGAAGTGCCTTTATTTTTAATACCGAGCCGCAAAACGCCGGTGACTGCCGCCAGCAGTTTTTGCGGCGGGATCCGGCCGACCGGAGTGTGCGGGTCGAGCTTTAAGCGAAAAGCTGTTTCGTCCGCGTAAATATTGCCGACGCCAGCAATGATAGTCTGATCGAGCAGAAAAACTTTCAAGGCTTTGTTCTTATTTTTTTGCGCCAGTTTAATAAAGTCCGGCAGTTTCACAGACAGCGCGTCCGCGCCGGCGTTGATATAATCCGCAAAATTTTTCCGCGGCGGCACGACGACCCAGCGGCCAAATTTACGAATGTCGCGGTAATAAAGTTTCTCCGGCGCGCCGGCAAATTCAATAATAATATGCACATGTTTGTCCGGGTGATAATTGGCGGCCAGGAACAACTGGCCGGTCATGCGCAAATGCACGACCAGCCGCGCGCCTTTTTGGGTGGAAATTTTGATATATTTGCCCTGCCGGCCAAGAGCGGTCAGACTGTCGCCAACCAAAAAATTTAAACCCCGTGGCGGATCGACAATTTTAGCAAAAGAGACTTTGACGCTTTTGATCTTTTTACGCAGACAGCTTTTGTTCAATCCCCTAACAATAGTTTCCACTTCTGGTAGTTCTGGCATATTATCCTTCTTTACTAATCTATAGTTTCCACCCGAACTTCACAAGTGTAACGAAGTGAAGAGAGGGCAACAAGCGCGCAGCGCGACGTTACTTCCGGTAATTCTGGCATATTATAGTTTTGCGGCTAGTTCCCGCGCCCAGGCAGCCAATTGTTTTTCCTCGTCAGGTTTCGGCAGGCCTTTGAAAAACAAGGGCGGCAAAATCTCCGGCTTGACGGCGGTCAGCAAGGCGGTTATTTGCTCCGCGGCGCGTCCGCCCCAGGAATAAGAGCCGTAAAGCCCCAGATATTTAGTTTTCGGCCGCAACGCGTTAAAAAGAAAAGCCGCGTTAGCCGCGACCGGATGGGCGCCGGCCAGCACCGTCGGCGTACCGAGCAGCACAGCTCTCGCGTCGACCAATTCCATAGCGACGTCGCCGAGATCAGCCGAAGTCAGATCCAGCGCGCGCGTCGTGATATTTTTCGTTTCCAGTTCGCTGTGAATAATCTCCGTCATGTGGCGCACACTGTCGTGCATCGAGACATAGAGCAACAGCGCGTCTTTAGTATCCTCACCTGCCCAGTCCGCATAGGCAGTCAAAATAAATTCTGGATGATTGTAAACCTGACCGTGGCTCGGCGCGATAATTTTCGGCGCGAGAGTCTTGACCAGCTCCAAATGTTTGCGGACATTTACGCGGAACGGCATCATGATCTCCGCGTAATAACGCTTGGCGGCGCGGTAAATGACCGTTTCGTCACGCGGATAAAGATCGTTTGACGCGTAATGCGCGCCCAGAAAATCAGTCGTAAATAAAACTTTTTCCTCTGGCGCAAAAGCGAACATGGTCTCCGGCCAATGCACCCACGGCGCGAAATGGAACCGCAAAGTCAGTCCGCCGCCCAGATCCAGAACGGCTTTGTCCTCGACCAGCAAAAACTTTTCCACCGGCAGATGCAGCAGGTCAAGCAAAAACTCGCGGCATTTGGCGTTAGTGACTATCCTGGCCTGCGGGTAGGCGCGGATAAAATCCACCAGCGCGCCGCTGTGATCCTGTTCGGCGTGGTTGGCAATGATGTAATCAGGGCGGCAGTCCGCTGCTTTGATATTCTGCAGCCATTCCGCGGCAAAAGGCGGATCAACCGCGTCAATGACCGCGGTTTTCTCACCGCGCACCAGGTAAGAATTGTAACTCGTACCGTCCGGTAGCGGGATCAGCGCGTCAAACAACCGGCGCTGAAAATCATTTACGCCAACCGCGTAAATTTTTTCCGTAACTTTTCTTAACATCAATAGTTTTCCGCTTTAAGCTCAAAATATTTTTGCGGATGCTGGCAGGCCGGACAGCTCTCTGGAGCTTCCGCGCCCTCGTGCACATAACCGCAGTTGCGGCAAACCCAGCGCGCGGGTTTGCTTTTTTTGAAAACTGAGCCGTTCTTGATATTATCCAGCAATTTACGGTAACGGATCTCGTGCTCTTTTTCTACCAGAGCGACCTTTTCAAAAGTATTCGCAATTTCCGCAAAACCTTCCGCTTTGGCCGCTTGAGCAAAAGCCGGATACATTTCCGACCATTCTTCTTTTTCGCCAGCGGCGGCAGCTTCAAGATTTTCAGCGGTATTGCCGATGCGTCCGGCCGGAAAAGCCGCGGTTATCTCCACCGCTCCGCCCTCTAAATATTTAAAAAACTTCTTGGCGTGCTCTTTTTCGTTTTCCGCCGTTTCCATAAACAGCGCGCCGATCTGCTCGTAGCCTTCTTTTTTGGCCACGCTGGAAAACCAGGTGTAGCGGCTACGCGCTTGCGACTCGCCGGCCACCGCCGTTAATAAATTTTTCTCTGTTTTACTGCCTTTTAATGAAAGCATACCGTCCTCCAAAAAATTATTAGGTACGACCGAGCGCGGTTTTCTATGCGCACGAGGAAGTACCTGCCGCAAAGCAACAAATAAATCATACTATTATGGTACGACCGACAGCGACCCCAAGTCGCGGAGGGAGTACCTAGCGCATTGGCGCTAGGTATATTTTAGCAAAAAATGGGTAATATTAAAACAACAAATCCAGGGAGGGAATTATGGTTGTACCGCGTCTGTCTTTTAATGAACATATCGAGCAAGAACATTATACGATCAAACGGCCGCTTTCAGCCACGCAGTTGATGCTGAATATTTTGGAGTCGGCGCCGCTGACTTCGCGCGAACACAGCCCCGAACTCCGTTTTAATGCGCCGCAGAAAATCCTGACTTTAATTGAATAAACAGATTTTCCAGCGCGCGGCGTCTGTGACTGTGCGCATTTTTCTCCTCGGGCGAAAGCTCCGCAAAAGTCCTGCCCAGCGGCGGATAATAAAAAACCGGATCGTAGCCAAAACCCTGCTCGCCGCGCGGGGCCTCGGCGATCAAGCCGGCGCAGCGTCCTTCGGCCGTGTATAAAATTTTTTGCGGGCTGGCCACGACCAGCGTCGTGACAAAACAGGCGGCGCGGCGCGCGGCCGGAATGTCTTTTAGTTCGCGCAAAAGTTTAGCGCACAACTGCCCGGAATTTGCGTCCGCGCAGCCAACCGCCAGTGCGGCTGACCTAGCTTCGCGCGTAGGGATACCGCGCTCGCAAACGGCATAGCGCGCGGAATATACACCGGGCGCGCCACCGAGAGCATCTACCACAAGACCGGAGTCGTCAGCCAGTACGGTTTCATTAATATATTTGGCGGTTTCCAGCGCTTTTTTTGTAGCGTTGCCCAGGAACGTGTCTTGATCCTCGTCTATTTCCGGCGCGGCATAACCGTCCAGCGGGACAATTTCCAGCTCAGAAATCTGGTCAAGTATTGCTTTGATCTCTTTTATTTTATGCTGATTGCGTGAAGCGATGACCAGTTTCATTTCAATACAGTATAGCTGAATTTTGCGGTTTTCGTTGCAATTTTTTCAGATCGATTACGATATCTTTATAGAGGTGATGCGTCATGACAGATACTAGCCTGGTCGGTGTGAAAGAAGAACGTTCTTTGATCATCAGAACCCGCAGAACCAATCCCTCGGATACATATACCGTATGGCCGGACGATTGCTTGTCTGTTATTGCGGAGAGTCATTATACAACCGTAGATCGGCTTTTGGAGCTTAATCCAACCATTATTAATCGCGATTATATTCAAGCCGGGCAACGAATTAAATTACCAAAAGAAAGTGAGGAAATTTCTCGGTTTCTTTCTAGATTAGAACAAACAGAATATCCTAGAGATTATTTAGCAAATATTCCACAGCAAACTTTTAACTTAATCGTCAATAATCGCCAGGCTTTGCTGGATGTGTCGGATTCCCGCTATTTCGGAGAATTTATCCACAAGCTGAAAAACCAATTATCGCCAGTCAAATATGAAAATATATTGATGACCCTAGCCCGCGGCAGGCCATCATATATCAATGCCAACTTATTTATTATTAATTCATCTTTTTCGCTTGGTGCGCGCGAAAAGAAAATATTAGCAACTGTATCTGCTAATGATATTAGGGCAGAGTTGAAAAGCGGGGATGCGAATATGTACGGGTTGGCAAAGTTATTGCGTTATCGAACAGATTTATTCGGTACAGTTATTCCTGAATTGAACGCTAAAGATTTCGGCACTTTGCTGAATAACTTTCTGCAATATAAAAATGAAATACGCGCGTTGAGCGCTGTAAACAAATACTTGCTACAAAAAACTATCGCGCTATGTGGCACTCCGTTATCTGTGGAAAATGCTACTTTTATAAACAATCTTACGCGGCAAGCGCAGCCAGGAGAAATTATGTATACTGAACGCTTCAGCGCTGGTGAATTAGACGCCCTGGAAGCCAATAATGCCAAACCTATTGACGCCGTCAGGCCGGTGGCCTTAGTATTGGCTAACCGAGGCGATTACAATGGAGCTTTTGAAAAAAGCCATAGCCGAGAAACAATCCAGCCTTTAACTAAAGCATTTGACGATAATTTACGTTATCGAGAAGTAAGCCGCGACTCTGAAATTTTGCCATTGGTAAAAGCTATCGGACGGCAGAGAAAAATTGATTTACTGGTTATAGCAGGACATGGAGAAAGTTCGTCAATTCGACTTGCTGACGATGGTGATGCCGATGAATACTTATTAGACCCTACGGATGAATCTATTGTAAAAGGATTACGGGAATATCTGGCTCCAGATTGCAAGATCATTCTGGAATCTTGCTCTACCGGCGCAGGAGGCGGCAATACCGAAAATATGGCTAACTTTATTGCCAAATGCCTGCCCGGCTGTACAGTTTTCGCGCCGACCATAGATAGTTATGTACACAAATTTATCTTTGATTCACAGAATAAATTTGAAAATATTATTTACAATGACGACCCGCAACGCACCTATCATGTAATTTATAAAGATGGAGAACTTATCCATAATGATCCGAACACACAACAACAATATTTGATAATAGAACAATCCTAGAAATGCTCTGTACCGAAACAAACAACCATCAAAACTGGAATCTTACTTCAAATACGCCAGCGCTTTTTTGCCAATATCTTTGCGTTTGTGCAGTCCGGCAAAAGAGATCAAATCCGCGGCTTTGTAGGCGTTCTTGATAGCCGTTTTAATATCCGCGCCCAGCGCCGTAATACCCAAAACGCGTCCGCCATTGGTCACAAGTTTGCCGTCCTGTTTGGCCGTGCCCGCTTGAAAAACATAAGTGTCCGGCAAAGCCGCGGCTGCGGCAAGGCCGTTAATTTCCTGGCCTTTTTCGTATTGCCCCGGATAACCATCCGCCGCCAGCGCCACGCAGACCGCCGCGTTTTCTGACCATGCAATCGTCTGCGCGGACAGCCTGCCGTCCAGACAGGCCGTAAAAATATCGACAATATCCGTCTGCAGGCGCGGCAGAACAGCCTGTGTTTCCGGATCGCCAAAACGGCAGTTGAATTCCACAACTTTTGGCCCGTCCGGCGTGATCATCAGGCCGGCGTACAGCACGCCTTTGTAGGGCGCGCCTTCTTGAGCCAGGCCGTCCAGCAGCGGCCTAAAAATAGTTTCCTCAACCTGCCGCAGAACAGCCTTGTTTACGACTGGCGCCGGAGAGTACGCGCCCATACCGCCGGTATTGGGGCCCTTATCCTCATCATATACCGCCTTGTGATCCTGCGCCGAGACCATCGGCACAAAATCTTTGCCGTCACAGAAGGCCAGCAGTGACGCTTCTTCGCCGGCCAAAAATTCCTCGATGACGATCTTTGCGCCGCTCTCGCCGAAAACTTTATCCTTGAGCGCGGCGTTGATCGCGCGTTTGGCTTCGACCAGCGAGATCGCCACGGTCACGCCTTTGCCAGCGGCCAGGCCGTCCGCTTTGATGACCACCGGAAAACGCGACATATAGACGCGCTCCAGAGCTTTTTGCGCGTCGTCAAAAACCTCGTAAGCCGCGGTCGGGATTTTATATTTTTTCATGATCTTTTTGGCAAAAGTCTTGCTGCCTTCGAGCTGCGCGGCGGCCCGGCTGGGGCCAAAAATTTTCAAACCCGCCTGCTCAAACTCGTCCACAATACCGAGCGTCAAAGGGATTTCCGGCCCGACCACTGTCAGGTCGATCTTATTTTGCCGGGCAAAATTTTTCAGCTCAGGAATATTATCCGCCGCGATAGCGACACATTCCGCCAGCTCCGCGATACCCGGATTGCCAGGCGCGCAGTAAAGTTTAGTCACTCTGGGCGATTGAGCAATTTTCCAGGCCAGCGCGTGTTCGCGGCCGCCGGAACCGATCAGCAGGATTTGCATAGAAGTTATTTTAACACAAAATTTTTAAGCGACGCGGCGTTTTACGGATCAAGGAATTTCTTTAATAATGTAATAAGCCTGTCCCGCGGCATGTTCCTCGTCAGGCAGGAAAACCAGCGAGCCGTAGCCGCCAAAACCAGCCGCCGCCGGAGCGCGCCTCTGCTCAAGGCTCAAACCCCACTGAAACTCGGCGGTCAAGTCTTCAATTGTTTCTCGCAG
>JAIRWS010000033.1 GCA_031268855.1 Candidatus Margulisiibacteriota bacterium
CGCGCACCCACGCTGGAGCGGTTTTGCTGTACTCTCTCAAACTCCAGCCGATCGCTTTATTTATAAAAAACTCGGTCTGTCCGAGATTATTGACAATTATCCGCGCTAGCAATTTGGGGTCTGTCTGCGTTTTGTACAGCAGCTGATGATCTATGGCAATGCGCCTCAGCCAGAAATTTTCAGCCGCGCTCCATTTCAGTAAAATATTTTTAACTTCCGGATAATTTAAGGCTATGCCGCCGACAAGTCTAGCCAGCCCGTCAATAGTATCCCACCAGGATTTGGTCACCGCTAATTTTTTGAGTTTGGGCAAGTCTCCGGGGCGGAGCAAATTCTGTTTGAGAAAAAGATAATCTAGCGCTGTGTATTGGAATTCCCGCGGTGGTTTTTGCCAGCAGGCCATAACAAAAGTCCAGTCGAGGTAATTTTCTTTTTTAGCCGCCTGCCAAAAACTTCGGCAAAGCGCTTTTCTTTTAGGAGTAGACAGGCCTAAAAAAACAAATTTAGCGCGCATATAGGCGCTCATTTTTATAGCCCGGCTCCGGCCGGCATTGCGTTCAAGAGTGGAGAATAAAAGAGTAGAGTTCATATTTTTGTGCTTTACGAAACTTGTCACGGCGGATGCTAAACCGCACTCGTGACCGAAAGTGGTCTCATTATTCTAAATCCGTCCGCTTGCTGCGCAAGCGGGCCAAAAATCTCGCAGCGCGAAACCTGTCACGGCACCGCCTGCGGCGGCTTGTGGCCAAAACTTAACGGCGCGCTTGCGCGCTTGTTAAGTTTTGGTAGGAGCATGGAGGCTCGAACTCCAGACCCGCTGATTAAGAGTCAGCTGCTCTACCAACTGAGCTATGCTCCCACAAATACCGCTATCGGAAAATATAACAAAAAAATTCCGGCTTGACTATATTTAGACTATTTTGTTTTATTTTTGCTCGCCAGCCACATTTTTGCCGAGGCTTCTATATTTAAAGTCTTGATCTCTTCCACAAACTCGTTCACCGTTTTGAATTCGCGGTACACCGAAGCAAAACGCACATAGGCCACCGCGTCGAGTTTTTCCAGCTCTTCCATAACAAGCAGGCCGATCTGATCGGAGGACACTTCGCTCTCGTTATTATACGGCAGTTTTTTCTCGATCAGCTGAATGACTTGATTGAGTTTTTCCATAGAAACAGGCCGTTTTTCCACCGCGCGTAGCAGGCCTTTTTTGATTTTCTCGCGGTCGTAAGGCTCGCGGCGGCCGTCTTTTTTGATGACAAAAGTCGCGCGCGGCTCGATGCGCTCATACGAAGTAAAACGCTCACCGCATTTTTCGCACTCGCGCCGGCGGCGGATCACATCGCCTTCATTCGAGGCGCGCGATTCTATCACCTTGTCTTGATCTGTTCCGCAGTAAGGACATTTCATATTATGCTCCCCGCACCGCCACTTTTTTGACAAACGGCTCAAATTGGCGCGCAAATAAATTCAACTGGCCGGACGTGTAAGCGCCGGCGTGGCTGTATTCCGGATTGAGCAAATGTTCACCGGCATGAAATTGCTGCAAATAATAGCACTCCGTGCCATTGAGCAGACTGGCCATGCTGGCAAATTCTTTTTCAGCCAAAAAAGCCGGCAGGACTGTCGTGCGAAACTCATACGGAATACCGCTTTGCCGGAGCAGATCGATGCTGCGCGAGATTTTGGCCGTGTCCACTTCGGTATTGGCAATACGCGGATACAGCTCCAGCGGGCCTTTGATATCCATCGCCGCATAGTCCAGCAGATTTTCCCGCAGCAATTTTTCCAGCATCTCAGGATTGGTGCCATTGGTGTCCAGTTTCACGGCATAGCCGATCTCTTTGATCTTGCGGATAAATTCCGGCAGATCCGCATGCAGAGTCGGCTCGCCGCCGGAAATACAGATACCATCGAGCTGCCGCGTCCGGCCGCGCAGATACTCCAGCAGCTCATTCTCATCGATCACCGGCAAACCGTCCGCTTGATTGTTCTTGACCAGCAGCGTGTTGTGGCAAAACACGCAGCGAAAATTACAGCCAGCCGTGAAGATCGTGGCGGCAATTTTGCCCGGGTAATCAACCAGCGTGGTCTTTTGCAGTCCTTTTATTACAGGCATTGTTTCTCCAAAAATAGGGTTACTTTAAAACACCGGACACTTTCAGTTCACGGTACAGCCCCATGTCATTGCTGACCGCATGTCCGTCATCAAATTTGATAATTGGCAGCACAGCGTCGGGTCGGTCAGCCACCAAAGCCAGAGCCTCGGCTTTGACCGCGGGATCACCAGTGCTTCTTTCCTCAAAAACGACATTTTGTTTTTGCAAAAGTTTTTTTATGTCGTCGCATTTGTCGCAATTTGGCTTACTGTACAAAATCATTTTCACTCCCTGTCTGGTTTCGCCGCTTTTACCCAAACTTCACCCTGTCAGCTTGGGTTAGCTGACAGGATTTCCTCGGCGGCTTGAGACCGCTTTAACTTCGCGCTAAGCACTTGTTAAATTCGAGGCGGTCACAAGCGTAACGCCGTGAAGTAAGGGCAACAAGCGCGTTAGCGCGCTGCTATCTCGTAGGCCTTGCGGTCTGCAAATTCCTGCTGTTTGCCTTTGTTCCAGTTGGACACCGGACGAAAATAACCAACAATGCGCGAATACACTTCGGTGGCTTTTCCGCAAACGCTATTTTCTTTATTTGCCATGTTGCTCCCCTCCTTTCTATAATAATTTCATTTTCACGCCGAGATCAATTCCGGCGCTTTGTTATAGGTTTCCAGCACATGATTACATTCGTGATGCGTGCCGGAAATATAACCGTGCTCCGGACAGATCGAGAAAGTCGGCGTTACCGTAAAATACGGCAAGCGATAATTCTCGGCGATCTTTTTGACCAGCCGCTTGCAAACTTCCGCGTCCTCGATATTTTCGCCGATGAAGCCGTGCACCACCGTGCCGCCCGTGTAAAGCACCTGCAGCGCATCCTGATGATCCAACGCCTCAAAAATATCGCTGGTCGCGCTGACCGGTAAATGCGTGGAGTTGGTGTAGTACGGGGACTCCGCTGTGCCGGACTGGATAATGCTCGGAAACTGCTCGCGGTCACGCAGGGCAAACCGGTAAGTCGCGGATTCACAGGGCACGGCCTCGAGATTGTACAGATGGCCGGTCTCTTCCTGATACTGTTTCAGCCGCTCCCGCATAGAATTTAGAACCTCGATTGCAAACTCTTTGCCTTCCGGGCTGTCGATGCCTTTGTCTTTGCCCAGCAGATTGAGCAACGCCTCATGCATGCCATTGATGCCGATCGTCGAAAAATGCTGATCGTACGAGCCGAGATACGCGCGCGTAAAAGGCATTAAGCCTTTTTTGAGATTGGTCTCCACCACATCGCGTTTTATCTCCAGCGAATCTTTGGCCAGATCCATGACCGAGAGGAGCTTGGCTTTGAACTGTTCTTTGTTTTCAGCGGTAAAACCCAGACGCGGCAGGTTGATCGTCACCACGCCCACCGAGCCGGTCTGCTCGCCAGCGCCAAACAAACCGCCGGTCTTATTTTTTAATTCTTTCAAATCCAGCTGCAGGCGGCAGCACATGGAACGCACGTCGCTGGGCTTCAGACTGGAATTCACAAAATTCTGAAAATAAGGCACGCCGTACTTCGCGGTCAGTTTAAAAAGCAGATTAGCGTTTTCCGTGTCCCAGGCAAAATCTTTGGTGATGTTGTACGTCGGTATCGGGTAAAAAAACGGCCGCGCTTCAGCATCGCCTTCGAGATACACTTCCATAAAAGCCTTGTTGATCATATCCATTTCTTTTTGGCAGTCGCCGTACGCAAAATCCTGCGTCTCGCCGCCGACTATCGCTGGCTCGTATTTCATGTCTTCCGGGCAGACCCAGTCCAGCGTCACGTTTGTAAACGGCGGCTGACAGCCCCAGCGGCTCGGCACATTGAGCGAAAAAATAAATTTCTGCATTTGCTGCTTGACCTGTTTATAGCTCAGGCCGTCCACCCTGATAAAAGGCGCCAGCAAAGTGTCCAGCGAGCTGAAAGCCTGCGCGCCCGCGTGCTCCATTTGCAGCGAGCCGAGAAAATTGACCATCTGGATCACGACCACATCGAGATGTTTGGGCGGACGAGAACAGATCTTATGCCGCACACCGCCGAACCCTTTTTTGATCAGGTTTTTCAGCGACCAGCCGCAGCAGTAAGCGACGATCGCGTGGCTCAGATCGTGAATATGGATCTCGCCGCTGCGATGCGCGTCGGCGATAGATTTGGGATACATTTCATGCAGGGCGTAATTGGCGATGATCTTGCCGGAAATGTGCGACATCAAGCCGGAGAACGAAAAATCCGAATTGCTGTTCTCGAAAACACGCCAGTCCGTTTTTTCCATATATTCATCAACGGCGTTTTTGACCTCGATAAACGTGGATTGCGCGTCACGCTTGCGCTCGCGCTGTTCGCGGTACAAAATGTAAGCCTTGGCCGTCTTAGCATAACCGTCCTTGATGAGCGTTTTTTCGACAATGTCCTGGATTTCCTCGACGGCCGGTATCGAACGCGCGTGAAATTGCTGATTGATCTGCGCGAGAACTTTGCCGGTCAGCTCCTCGGCCAGCTGGCGGTCATGGCCGCCGACGGCCTTAGCCGCTTTGAAAATCGCGCTGGTAATTTTTTCGCGGTCAAAATTAACGATGTGCCCGTTCCTTTTGCGTATTTCTTTTACTGAATTTTCTGTCATTCTCTCTGCTCCTTCTTAAAAATTAAATTGCAATATTTGGCCTAAAAATGCCAAAAAACGCTAAATATAGCGTAGTTTGTCCATAATAGCACACCATATATGCGGTGTCAAGCGTCTGGCGGCAGCGCGCAAAAGACCATTCCGCTTGACTATTTGCCCAATTGCCTTTTTTATTGCGTTTGTGCTAAAATGAGCATAATTTTGGCGGGGGGTTTAAATTGCTCGACGAGTATACCGACGAGTTCGGTACTAATCTGGAGAGTCAAATTCCTGAATTTAATGGGCAGACGCCGAGCTATCCTGCGCCGGAGTATCAGCCCAAACCTTATGCTCCGCCGCCGCCCGTGCCACCCCAGCCAGTTCAGCCCCAGCCAGTTTACCAGCAGCCAATTCAGCCGCAGCCAGCGCCTATTTATGTGCAGGCTCCACCGCCGCCGCCTCCTCCTGCCCCGCCAACCCCGCCAATAAGTCAAAATCAGTTTTTTTACCAGCCGCCGCCAGCTTACCAGCAGCCCGGCCAGCCCGCGCCGCCTATGCCCAGCGCGCCGTCCGCCCGCATCAATTCCGTGTTTGATGAAGAGAGCCGGGAATTAAATGACATCATGAAAGCCGAACAAAACGCCGGCTGTTTAAAAAATCTGTTATTTGTTGTGATCTGCGCGGTGGTTGTGCTTGGCAGTTTTTGGCTGAGCTATCTGGTCGGCGCGCAATTTCTCCTGCCCAACAAAACCTCGTCGTTTTCCGTGACCAAAGGACTCAGTAAACTAAAGCGCCTCAAAAACACTTTGATGAGCAGTCAGGATATTGTCAAAGACGAAAAGGCGTTCACGTCTTACGCCAAGCCACCCGTGCCGCAGACTATCGTGCCGCCGGAAGTTCAATATACGCCGGTCGCTCCGGCTCCGCCCAGGCCCGTCGAAGCTCCGCCGCCCAGACCTGCCGTGAAACCCGCGGCCAAACCGCCGCAGCCCGCCGCGGCAGCCGTCACGATGTACCGCGTGGTCGTGGGGAATTTTGACACCAAGCAGGAAGCGCAGGATGTGGCCGAAAATATCCGCGCGGACGGTTTTCCGGTATATATGTACACAGCGGACGGCAAACACCGCTTGCAGATCGGCGCGTTCAAATCCAAAGCGCTGGCCACTTCGCTGATGACCAAGGCCACCGAATACGGCTACAACGCGTTCATTTCCATAAAATAGGTGGACAACACTGTCCTGCGCCGCAAACAAATCGTGCTGGCTTCCGGCTCGCCGCGCCGGAAAATTTTGCTGAAAAGTCTGGGGCTGTCTTTCAAAATCTTTACGCCGAAAATCCAGGAGCGGTTCAGCGCGAAATTCCGCAAAAAAGAACTGCGCCAAATCGCGCTGGCCAAAGCTGACGCCGCGCCGTTTGGCCCCCGGAAAATAATCATCGCCTGTGACACCATTGTTGTTTGCCGCAATAAAGTTCTGGGCAAACCGCGCGATCCCCGCCAGGCCCGCCAGTTTTTGCAATTGTTGTCCGGACGGAAGCACACTGTATATAGCTGTCTGGCGCTCAAATACCAAAAACGAGGACAAATTTTGCGCAAAACCCGCGTGACGGCCACGGGTGTTTATTTCCGCAAACTTTCCGCCGCGGAGATCGCCGCTTACAGCAAAACACCGGCGCCTTACGATAAAGCCGGCGGCTATGGCATTCAGGAAACGCGGGGACTTTTCGTGCGAAAGATCAAGGGCTGCTATTATAATGTAGTGGGCTTGCCCGTAACTGATTTGATTGATATGCTAGGACAAATTTAGGTTATAAAAGGAGTTAAAAATGTCGTTTTTAGATAAATTTTTAGGCAAGTATTCACGCGATCTGGGCATCGATCTGGGCACAGCCAATACTGTGGTTTTTGCGCGGGGCGAAGGCATCGTTTTGCGCGAACCGTCGGTCGTGGCGCTGGACAAATCGTCCAACAAAGTGCTGGCGCTCGGCAACGAGGCCAAAAGAATGTTGGGCCGCACGCCGGGTAATATCGTGGCCATCCGGCCCATGCGCGACGGCGTTATCGCGGATTTTGAAGTGACCGAAGTGATGCTACGGCATTTTATCAAAAAGATCCTGAACAGCAAAGCGTTCATGCAGTTCCGGCCGCGCATCGTGGTCGGCGTGCCGTCGGGCATCACCGGCGTGGAAAGGCGCGCGGTGCTGGACGCGGCGATGAACGCGGGCGCGAGAGAGGCGTATCTTATTGAAGAGCCGATGGCCGCGGCGATCGGCGCCAATCTGCCGATTTCCGAGCCTTTTGGCAGCATGATCGTGGACATCGGCGGCGGCACCACCGAAGTGGCGGTGATCGCGCTGGGCGGCATCGTGATCGCCAAGTCTATCCGCGTGGCTGGCGACGAGCTGGACGAAGCCATCGTCAATCAATGCCGCAAAAATTACAATCTGCTGATCGGCGAGCGTTCGGCTGAGGAAATTAAAATTGCTATGGGTTCGGTTTATCCGACCACCGAAAATGAAGCCACCATGGAAGTGCGCGGCCGTGATCTGGTGACCGGTCTGCCGCGGACTTTTACGATCAGCACCGCGGAAGTGCGCGACGCGCTGATCGAGCCGGTCAATACAGTGGTCGATGCGATACGCATGACGCTGGAAAAAACCCCGCCGGAACTCGCGGCGGATATTATGGATCGCGGCGTGGTGCTGGCCGGCGGCGGCGGCCTGCTGCGCGGCCTGGATAGATACATCGCGCAGGAAACGGAATTGTCCGTGTACGTCGTCGACGATCCGCTGTCTTCGGTGGCTTACGGCACCGGCAAAGTTTTGGAAGAGATCGACCTGCTCAAAAAAGTGCTGGTTTCCAACGACTAAGCGCGGGCAGTTATGCTGACGGCCGGTATAGATGAAGCCGGACGCGGGCCTTTGGCGGGACCGGTGGTAGCCGCCGCTGTGGTAATCCTGGCGGGCAAAGGTGTGCCGCATCTCATCAAAGACTCCAAAAAACTTTCAGCCAGACAGCGCGAGGAAATGTACGCCTATATTAGCGCTCATTATTTTTACGGCGTCGGTCAGGCGGACAATCAAGAAATAGACCGCTTGAATATTTTGCAGGCGACTTTTTTGGCGATGCGCCGCGCGGTTGCCGCTTTGCGGGAAAAAACCGCGGTGGAAATGTGTTTGGTCGACGGCAACAAAACAATTCCCGATTTAAAGATCGCGCAAAAAGCGATCATCAAAGGCGACGCTAAAATAAAAGAAATCTCCGCCGCGTCCATTGTCGCCAAGGTTACGCGCGACAGGATCATGCTGCGGCTGCACGAGGAGTATCCGCAGTACAATTTTGCCGAGAACAAAGGCTACTGTACGGACTGGCATATTTCCGCCCTGCGTCAATACGGCCGTTCGCCGGCGCACCGCCGGTCGTTCACGTATCCGGGGGAGATCGAACAGCAAAAATTATTCTAAAACACGCTATATATAGCGTTCCGCCGTGAAACAATTGTTCCACAGCGCAAATTTTCCGCATAGGTACGCCAAAAAATAATCAGTTGACAATGCCCCCCCCCCCCCGCTTAAACTTTCAGCATAAAGCGGGATTTTGATTTTTGGGTATTTTTTCCTGCAAATCAAAAGGAGCGAATATGAAAAAAATTTTGGCCAGTGTTTTGGCCGCGCTGTTGGTTTTGTTTTTTGCAGGGTGCGGTAAGACGGTACAGGAAACTGGTTCCTCCGGCGGCAACGGCGGGAACTCGCCGCCAGTAAAAACTCTGGCTGATAGCTACATTATCATTAGCCCAAACTATGTTGTAATAAACGCGCAGTGCACGCTCAATGCTGTGGCGGAAAATCCGGCGGGGGAAGTTAGTTATCTGTGGAGTATTTCCGGCAATGGGACTTTAACAAATGTAGCGTCAGCAAATGCGTTTTATACGGCTCCGGCGGCGGCCTGCACGGTAACAATAAGTGTGGTTTTTACCGACGACAATCAAACTGTTACCAAAGATGTGGCAGTGATTGTTCATTCTGTTCTCGATATCGTGCCGCCAGATGCTCCGGCAGGACTTGCTGTAACGTCCAGGACTTTTGCCAAAATTGTTTTAGACTGGGCGGATTCGCCGGAAACAGATCTGGCGGGGTATGACCTGTACTGGAAAAAGCAAAGCGACCTAAATTTTACCCGCGTTGCAGGTTTAAGCGGCAGCGCGTATACCTGTGACGGATTAACTGCCTCTACAACTTATGAGTTTTATGTCGTGGCTTATGATAATAGTTCTAATTACAGCCCCAGTTCGTCAGTCGTTTCTGAAACAACAGACGCCCCGCCAGCCATGCCGATAGTGTACAGCAATGGGGACGGCAATCTTTATCTTATTAGTGAAGACGGCGCCTACGGGCAAACTCTTTATGCCGGTGGTAATGCCAAAGCCCCTGTGTGGAGTGCGGATAAATCTAAAATATATTTTATTGGGAATGATGGTTACGTTTATGTTTTGACAGCGGACTCTCCGTCTTCATCGCAAAAAACCAATACTCAAGCCGCGCAAATCTTTGATGTTACAAGCGGTAAAGTTCTCTATAGACATGGCGACACAACCTATATTGCCGATATAAACGGCGATAATTTCACAAATTCAGCGGCTTTTATTCCAGCCGGAGTAAATGGTTATCCGGTTGGCTCGGCTTGTTTCTCGCCGGACGGTACAAGGGTGGCTTTTAACACACAAAAAGATACAGTAAATCTAAGTTTAGAATCTTTTCAGTCGCGGGCTATTGATGAAAATGGATATATTGGCGATGTATATATTGCTAATGTAGATGGTTCATCACCGATACTATTGCTTGACTCATACGACGCATATCCTCCTTACGGTCAAATAGTAAACTATAATGCTGTAGTAAAAGATTGGGTTGGTAATAAAATATTATTTACCAGCTACTATGGTCAAACATCCTCAAGAGTTTTCACGGTTCAAGAGAATGGCACAAATGCGGAGCGAAAACTTGACGGCACCAAGCACTGGGCTAGAAAATTCTTATCGTCTGACGGCGCAAAAATATTGTTCCTAGATTTTGGGGGTATTCGTATATACAACGCGGGCAGCACAACAATAGCTGTTTATACACAGGATTATGCTACGGTTTTAGCGGACTAAAAGCAGCGTTCTACCCAGGGCTCGGCCGGCACGCGAGACACCCCGCCAGTCCACCTTTCGGCGGACAGTCTTATTAAGCCCGGGCTATTTACCAAAACCACAAAACGATGTATACTCACATCATCTATGGTAAAAGATATTATTGTAATTACCCCCCCCCCCCCCC
>JAIRWS010000034.1 GCA_031268855.1 Candidatus Margulisiibacteriota bacterium
CAGGTACTCCCTTCGCGGCTTGAGGCCGCTGGCGGTCGTACCATAATTGTAAGATCCATTTCGCCGCCAATGCGACAGGTACTTCTCTATCGGCGAAATAAACCTTTAAAATGCATCGAATTTTGCCGTTTTGTCGTTTGATGTGCGGGTAGGAAAAAGGAGTTATTTAGAGAAAAGAACTGCTGTTTAGCCGCAAACCTTACCGTGCAGCTCAGCGTATTTATCCTTGCCGCCGAGGAAAGCGGCGGTCAGGGGAAAAACTTCGCGGGCGGCGGCGCTCATGAGCGCGGAAATTTCGCGGATATCCCACTGAGCATGAGCGTCCTCACGCAAACGGGAAATATGACACAGCTCACGCAGATTTACTTTGCAGACGACGCGGCGCTGATGCGCGTTAGTGAGCGCATAGTCCGCCGCCGCGGGATTTTCTTTTTTGAGGCGGGCGTAAAGAGCTTCCGCTTCCCGCGCGGCGCGGATAAAATCCCCGGCCAGACCGGCAGCCTCGAGCGCCGGCGGCAGACGCAGACCCAGAGCCGGCTCATAATCCGCGGCCAGCAAAGTAAGCAAACGATGTCTTTTGAGCTGGGCAAAACAGCTCGCCGAAACGATCAACTCAAAAGTAAGCTCCGCCAGTTCGTATTCGCGCGGCAGGACATCCCACATTTGCATGTTTTGCACGCAAATTTTAAAGATATTCCGTTTTTGCTTTGAGGACATTTTTTGAACAGCGGACAGAGCGTCTTTATGAGACAGGTTTGCCGACTTCGCGGTCAGCGCGGCCAGTATTTTGGCGTCACCATTCCTGGTATAGTCGATAAGCCGGCATGATTTAGTTTTTCGTGAAGTAAGACTTTTTTTATTAACCAATTTCTGTATATACACGCTCAAATCCGCGTAAGTGTCACGATCGTAAGCGTTGGCCTCCGGGTACTTGATAATAGACGGCGCGATATCCTTGACCAGCGCGTGTAAATTGGCGCCCAGATCACGTATTTCCGGCAAATGATGCGAGGCAAAACGCCGCAGCATCTTTTCCAGATTGCGCGCGTTGACGGTCAGACCGGCCTGCGCGCTGACGGCCAGACTGGTGATATAACGCGCGTCCTCTTTAGCCCAGCCTTCCAGCAAACTTTTATTTTGAGGATCGGCGGCCAGAGCGGCGTGTTTTTCCCGAACGTAAACTTTCAGTTTTTCGTAAAATTGGCTGTATTTTGTCAATAAATCCCGCTGCAATTTCTGAAAATCCGCGGCCAGACGCGCGCCGCCGATCTCCGGCGGAGTGATGTACGCGCTGTCCAGAGTGATGTAGCGCTGGGATTTTTCTGTGTAGGAGCAAAGGCGGAATTTTTCCAATTCCTCCATCGCGCGGCGGCTCACTCCGATAACATCGAAATTAAAGACCGCGTGCTCAGCCACCGAGCTATGGCCGAGACCAAAAATAATTTTCTGATTGGAGCAGCGGGATTTTTCCACCGCGCCGCGCGCGGCGCGGCGCAATTCATTGATCGGCCGCGGGTCACGGGAGATGCGCGCGTAAGCCGCGGAGAGAGTTTCCGGTGTAACATCCTGCCGGGGAGAATTGCCTTTCAGCTCCGCAATAACCTCGGCGTCGAGATTGTAACCGGCTAAAAAAACTTTCATGCCCGCAGTCTCGCTAACACCGCCGCCGCCGCGCCGGTTACGGGCAGCAGCTCATTGTCCGGGCTAGCGCGTAAACGAAATTCCACCTGACCTGCGCTCAAAGCTTTGCCGACCACCACGCGGCTGGTGACGCCGATCAACTCCATATCTTTTAATTTGACGCCGATGCGCTCAGCGCGGTCATCCAGCAAAACTTCCACGCCGGCGGCCAGCAATTCCTGATAAATTTTTTCCGCAGCCGCCGCCTGCGCCGGATCCTGCGCATTGGCCGGTATCACCATACAATGATACGGCGCGAGGGCCGGCGGCCAGACAATGCCGCTGGCGTCAAAATGCTGCTCCACCGCGGCGGCCGCGGTGCGCCCAACGCCGATGCCATAACAGCCCATAATAAAAGGCCGCGCCACGCCATTCTGGTCTAAATAAGTGGCCTGCAACGCTTCGGAATATTTAACGCCCAGCTTAAAAATATGCCCGACCTCGATACCGCGCACCGCTACCAGTGGCGCGCCACAATGCGGACATTTTTCACCGGCCTGCGCCTGACGCAGATCGGCTATTTCTTTTAACTCAAAATCACGTCCGGGCACGACATTGAGCAAATGGCTGTCTTTTTTATTCGCGCCGGTCACGCCGCTGGAGATAGTTTTGATCAGGGCATCGGCGATAACTCTGGCGTTTTTCAAGCCCACCGGCCCGCAAAAGCCCGGCTCCACACCGGTAATTTCACGCACCGCGCTGTCTTCCGCCGGCAGAACAAGATCGGCCCGCAAATAATTTTTGAGCTTCACTTCGTTGAGCTGATCGCAGCCGCGCAGCAAAACAACAACGTGCTCTTCCCTGTCGCTGCTCTTGTAATAATAAACCAATGTTTTGATCAGGTTTTCCGGCGGCGTTTTCAAGAACGCGGAAACTTCCTCGATAGTCCTCTTCTCCGGCGTGGAAATTTCGCGGACACTTCGACTTGCTTCGACTCCGCTCCCTATCGAGCTTTCAGTCAGCACAGGCCGCTCAGTGACCGGCACAATCGATCTTGCGGCCTCGACATTGGCGGAATAAGCGCATTTGGAGCAGGACAACAAAGCGTCCTCGCCATTCTCCGCCAGGACCATGAATTCCTGCGAGACCGAGCCGCCGATATTGCCGCTGTCTGCCTCTACTATTTTGTAGCGCAGACCGCAGGCTTCAAAGATCCGGCAGTAAGCGGCGCGCATGTTTTGATATTCCGCGTCGAGCGAATCCTCAGTGGCATGAAAAGAATAAGCGTCTTTCATAATAAACTCGCGGCCGCGCATCAAGCCGAAACGCGGGCGCAGCTCATCACGAAATTTAGTCTGGATCTGATACAGATTCAGCGGCAGCTGCTTGTACGAATGTACGAAAGCGCGCGCGATCGAAGTGACGACTTCCTCATGCGTCGGCCCCAGACAGTATTCCGCGTCTTTACGATCTTTGAAACGCAGCAATTCTTTACCGTATTTGTGCCAGCGGCCGGATTCGCGCCAGAGTTCGGCGGGCACCACTGCCGGCATTAGAATTTCCTGCGCGCCGGCACGGTTCATTTCCGCGCGGATAATATTTTCCACTTTGCGGATCACGCGGTAGCCCAGAGGCAAATAACTGAAAATACCTACCGCGGTTTTGTGGATCAGCCCCGCGCGCACGAGCAGCTTGTGGCTGATCACTTCAGCGTCAGCCGGATCCTCTCGCTGCGTCGGCATCAATAGTTTGGAAAGGCGCATGGCGGGAGTATATCATCTGCCGCCGATATAAAAAAGAAGCCCCGTCCGGAGACGGGGCTAATTTTCAAGACCAATTATCAATGGGGGGTATGAATAATTGGCCTCTTAATATTTAGATTATAAACAATCCGCAAAAAAAATGCAAGAGTTTTTTTCGATGGATTGCTAGAGCGCGGCAAATGTCAGTTTCCTTATGGTGAATATCTTTACCCACGCGCAATCTAACCTTGCTTTTCTCGTAAAACAGCCAGGCCGAAACGCAACAAATTGAGCTGCCGGAAAATCCGCCGCGGCTCTCTTAACAGGCGGTAAAACCATTCCAAACCGGCTTTGCGGAAAACTTTAGGCGCGCGCCGCTTGCACCCCGAGATAACGTCAATAGCCCCGCCTACGCCGATTAAAAGGCTTTTTAGGTCATTTTTATGGCGGGATAGCCATAATTCCTGTTTTCCGGCGCCCAGAGCCGCTAAAACGACCTGCGGCCGCAGCCTCTGTATCTCCGCCAATATTGATTTTTCCGTGCCAGTATCGAAAAAACCGTGATGCTTGCCGACTATATTGGGAAAATTTAAGCGGTCTAAAACCTCTTTTTTAGCGCCCAGCACATACACGCTGAAACCCTGCCGCAAAATCCATTCCGCCAATTCCACACCGGGGTAAAGCTCGGCCGCCAGCCCCTGCCGACGCAAAGCCCAGCGCACACCGATCGAGTCCGGCAGGCAAAGGTCAGCGGAATTGAGCGCGGTCTGCAGCTCCGCGTCCCGGGCGGCACGGCAGCAGAGCTCGGCATTAAGCGTAACTATAAAGTATGACTTTTCACTTTTAGCTTTTAGATAAGCCGCGATTTTTTGCTCGATTTCCCGCCGCGGCAAAACAGCCACGCGCGTGCCTAAAACTTCAGCCATTTAATTTCTCCAGCAGGATCTTCACGCCCTTTTGCGCCAAGCGGCGCTCCTGCCTCACTAAAACCGCCAGGCGTCTGCGCGCCGCGGCGGTTTGCCGCAGCTCACGGCGGACAAGGCCCGGCAGCCGCTCCAATTCATTCAGGGCTACGCACGGCAGTTTAAATTTGCGGCAGAAATTTTCCACTTTGGGATCATAAGCGAGGCCGACCGCCGGCGTCCCGTGTAAAACCGCCAGGATCAGAAAATGCAGGCGCCTGCCGACCGCCAGACGCGCGGCGGAAAAATCGGACGGCGCGCCAGGCCGGCCTTGATCGGCTGACGGCTGCATGGCCAGATAGACCGGCTGAAATTCCGTCAAAATCCGGGGCATATTTTTGGAGAGATTGACGATTATGCGTTCCCGCCGCGCGGCTTTTTTGAGCTTTAATTTTGCCGCAAACAAAAGATCGGCGGTCAAATAATATCGCGGCAGACGTAAAAACTCCGCGGACTCACGGTCGCGGAAAGAGACGAAGTCCGCGCGCCGGAAGACAGCGCGGGTCAGCCAGCGGTTGAGCGGCGCGCGGATCGGGCCAAGACCCTGCGCTACCAAAAAGAGTTTCTTGCGCAAAAGTTTGGCCGCTCCAGCCAACGCGGCATAATACAGTACGGATAAACCGCGGCCGGTAACGTCCTGAAACAATGAACCGCCGGCTAGCAGCAAACAGTCCGCGCGCAAAAGCAGCGGCAGGAAATTCCGGCGCGCGCGGCAGACAGTCACGCTGTGTTTAACCGACAGCAATTCGCGCGCGGTTTGCGCCAGCAGCTCATCGCCGAGATTGCCAAAACCATAATAGCCGGCCAGCAGGATCTTCACGTTTTAGAAAATATACCGCCAGACCTTTTCCGCGGTTTTATAACTCCAGTTCAGCAGATAGCCGATCAGCACGCCGAGCAGCAGGCCGTTGATCGAACGCAGCAGCGAGACCCACAACGGCGCGTGCAGATGGCAAAAAGTATTGAGCAGCGAGATCGGCGCGATCGTCGCCAGCGTAAAAAACAGCCATTTGTAACGGTAATCAATGGCCGCGCCTAAATTGTGAAAAATAAAAACCAGCAGCGGATAACCGATCAGAAATTCTTTGGTACGCGGACGCACCAGCATGGTATAGCTGAGAAAATTACGCATGGCCGCCTCGCCAGCGAACACCGGCAGCTGATAATTGCCGCTACGCAGGAAATAAAAAGCCAGAAAAACCAGAGCGCAGCCGCCAGCCAGCACATAGCCGATAGTAACCTTGCTCTGCAAAAAACGCTTAAAAATAAAACGCAGCGATTTAATCCGGTAAGGATACATAAAATAGTAAAACGCCACGATCAGCAGCGGCAGGCCAAAAGCTAATTTGACGCCGCGGAACTGGTAAATTTTCAGCATGTGGTAACTGTCGGAAAGCAGCGCGATGATCAGCAGCGCGCCGAGCATGGTGATGCCGACAATGCGCAAAATCCCGAACAATGTTTCACGCATAGTTATTTTATCGGCCGGCCAATCATCGGTTTTAGGCAATTGGGTCAGCATCGCTATGGTTGGAAAAACGATCGCCACGGCCAGCGCCAGCAAAGACCGCCACTGACTAAAATAATTGAGGCGCCAAAAAACCGCGTCAAGCAGGAGCGTTAGAATTAACCCCCACCAAAAAATATTTTCCGGCAGATTTTTAAAAAACAGCTGCAGGAAAAAATAAAAAACCGGCACCAGCCCTAAGGAAATAAAAATGCCGGATATTACAGCAAGCGCCGGATCGAGACCCAGCGACACTTTATCTACGGGCAGCACTGTTGTACCGCGCCGCTCTAAACGGTTTTTCAGCGTCGAAATAAAATTCTCGTTGTAAGCCAGCAAATCGTCAGCTAATTTTTCATTGGTAAACGCGCGTAAATACAAAATACGCATGCCGCGGTCCAGCGTGGCCAGCAAATAACGGTCTGCCGCGCGCTCTTTAGTCATACGCTGCAGCTGCGCCGAGGTTACCGTATGCACACCGATATTGTGTCCGGGCAAATATTCGGCCAGAGCGCGCGAGCCTTTTTGATTCAAAAACTCGATCATGCCAAAATTAACATTGTTTTTCTGCATTTTTTCCGCAACCAGAGCGAGATTGCCGCCATAACCCAAAATCTCTCCGCCGCTGAAGATCAGCGTGCGCGCGTCGGTCAAAGCACAGAGCGCGTCGATCTTTAAGCCTAGCGACACAGCGTCAATGCGGCGGCTGTCCGCCAATTTGGGAATAATTTGAAATTTATAAATCTTCAGAGTTTCCACGACCTGTTCGTCGATGCCGAGTCCGATATTACCGAGATTATCCACCTGGCCGCGGATCTCGATGATATTGCGCCCCGCCACTCTAGCGCGCTCCGGCCCCAAATCGTTGATCAGCGAATTTTGGGCGCGCTGAAAAGCGGCAACCTGCTCGATCATAATGTAATTACTCTCCGGCATTATGTCGGTGGAACGGATCAAGGCCAGCAGAACTGGATTTTGGATCTGGCCAAAACGCGCCATATTGAGCAGATCCTGGCCAGTTACCCAGGTAGCCAGGCCGCGCGCGGTCAAATTATTCAGTGTATCCTCCGGCACCACTATCGAAGTCACGCCGGCTCTTTGCAGCATTTTTAAAATCTGCGCCTGGGTCTGCCCCGTGTAGGCCTGTAAAGATAAAACATCTCCCTGATCATAGGCCAGCTCAACCGTCATATTCAGCTGTTCGAGGAACAAGCGGTAACCAAAAACGCCCAGTGAAACTGCCACTGCCAAAACAAACAAAAAAAGTTTAAACCAATCTTTTCGGGGCACTCCGAACATCACCGCTCCTTACGTTGTAAATAAGCTTCAACGAAAAGCATTATATCGCCATTCATAACTTTTTGTACATTGGCGGTCTCAACCTGCAGGCGGTGATCTTTGACCAGCGAGTACGGGTGAAAAACGTAAGAGCGGATCTGGCTGCCCCAGGCAATGTCTTTTTGTTCGCCTTGAATTTCGGAAATTTTTTCTTTGTGCTGGGCTTCTTTGAGCGTCAGTAGTCTGGCTTGTAGCACCCGCATTGCGGTGTCGCGGTTTTGGATCTGCGAGCGGCGGTTTTGACACTGCACAACTATACCGGTCGGCAGGTGGGTGATCCGCACCGCTGAATCCGTTTTATTGATATGCTGGCCACCCGCGCCGGAGGAGCGAAAAGTGTCAATGCGCAGATCGGCCGGATCGATCTCGACAGTCTCGTCCAGCTCAAGCTGCGGCACAACATCCACGCTGGCGAACGAAGTCTGCCGTTTGTCCTGCGCGTTAAACGGCGAAATGCGCACCAGACGGTGCACACCTTTTTCCGACTGAAGGCAGCCGTAAGCGTACCGGCCGGAGATCAATACCGTGGCGGATTTGAGGCCGGCCTCTTCACCAGGCGAGCAGTCGATAACCTCCGCCGCAAAACCTCTCTGCTCAGCAAAACGCAGGTACAGGCGCAAAAGCATTTCCGCCCAGTCCTGCGCGTCCGTGCCGCCCGCGCCGCTGTTGATGGAAAGGATCGCATTAGCCTGGTCATGTTCGCCGGAAAGTTTCAAACGCAGCTCAAATTCGTCAGTCTGGCGGCGCAGAGCGCCGATCAATTCGGATAATTCGGCTTCCGCGCTGTCGTCTTTTTCCGCTTCCGCCAATTCGTAAAAAGCCTGCGCGTCGGCATGGCCTCGCTCCAAAGACTGGATTTGTTCCAGCAGATCCTGCTTGTTTTTTAATTCCGTCGCGGTTTTTTGGGCTTTTTTCTGATCCTGCCAGAGCGCCGGATCCGCGCTCTCGGCCTCTAACTCTTGCAGCTCTTTTTGCAGACGAGGCAGGTCAAAGATAGCTCCGAATATTCGCAATTTTTTCCGCCAATTTTTTCAATTCTTGTTTTCTATCCTGAAGCATTGCTCACCTCGCAGGCAAGTATAACACATTCCGGCTTAACGCAGCTCGCGTAAACTATCCTGCAGATAGGTATGCGTGTGGAGAAATTTCCGGTAACGCTTAAATAGGCCTGAAACACGCGTCTCGGTTAATCCAGTTTCTTTTCCTATTGCGGCAAAAGTGTTCTTCGGTCTGTCAATAATACGACAGCACCTCCGCAAAATATACCTATTACGCTCTTGATTTTTCAGGTTCAATTTCGGCAAGAACCACTCTATGCTTTCTTTAAAATAGTCGCGCAATTCTTGCCGGAGCACAGAATTATAACCTTGCTCGTCAGGCAAGTTATGCCAGTAGTTGTTTATCTGTCCAGATCCTCCTTTTCCGTCAGCGAAAAGCTCGGGGTCGATAGGCCTACGCCGCAGACGATGGTGTTTTATTTTATCAACCTTCGACAAGTCCCAGCCCAGATACCTCGCCAGCTCGGCGTCTGTCGGCAAGCGGTTCAAATTACCGCCCAAATACTCTTCCGCATTGTTCAACCTTTTGATTGCTCTTATGGTGGGCTGGCTTTGACGGATAATATTGCCGTCTTTGCGAATATCATCCAGCATAGCCCCCGTGATCCGGTACAGAGCAAAAGTTAAAAATTTAACCCCGCGCGCCGGATCATATTTTTCCAGAGCCTCCGCCAGTCCGGCAAATCCGTCTTGCGCTAAATCTTCAACATCCAGAGAAATGCCTTTGTGTTTAGCTTTATAAGTTCTCGCTATAGTGGTAATAAGCTCTCTATACTCCTCAATAGCCGCGTTTTTATCTTGATAAGATTTTAAATTGGTAAACAATATCCACATGCATTAATCTATCGTAAGCTCTGCCGTTTCTGTCGCAGATTTTTTAATCATTGGCTCCGCAGCAATTTTTGTATTTTTTGCCGGAGCCGCAGGGACAGGGATCGTTGCGGCCGATTTTTTCCGCGGCGTGAACAGGCTCCGCTTTAGGCGCATTGCCGTCCGGCCGGGACTGACCCTGCATCGGCGATTGCAGCCCGGACGGCAGCTCTCCGCCGGAATAATGCATATTGCGGTAATGCTCCTCAACATTTTGCGGCAGCTCATGCACCACCTGCACGCGTAGCAGTGTCTCCACCGTGTCGCCGGCGATCTGGTCAAGCATCGTCTGAAACAGCCGAAACCCCTCGATCTTGTATTCGGTCAGCGGGTCTAGCTGGCCGTAAGCGCGCAGACCAATGCCTTCGCGCAAAACGTCGAGGTTGTGCAAATGGTCGATCCATTTACGGTCAATCTCGCGCAGCAACACCAGCCGTTCGATATTGCGTAAAATTTCCGGCGGGACCTGGGCTTCTTTTTCTTTGTATTTGTCCAGACAGTTTGTCTTGACTAAAAATTCCTGAATTTTTTCCGTAACGTCCTGGTCGATCAGCAGCTTGTGGCGCAGCGCGTAAATAGTTTCGCGCTGGCGGTTGACCACATCGTCGTACTGCAAAACTTGTTTACGGATCGAGAAATGATACTGCTCGACTTTTTTCTGGGCGCGCTCGATGGACGCGGTGATCATGCCGTGCTCGATCGGCGTGTCCGCCGGCAAACCCAGCCGCTCCATCATGGTAATAATTCTCTGTCCGCCAAAGATCCGCATCAGATCGTCTTCCAGCGAAATATAAAAACGGCTGGAACCTGGATCGCCCTGCCGTCCGCAGCGTCCGCGCAGCTGATTATCAATGCGGCGCGATTCATGGCGCTCGGTGCCCAGCACATGCAGGCCGCCCAGAGCGGTGACGCCCTCACCCAGCACAATATCCGTGCCGCGTCCGGCCATATTGGTGGCGATAGTCACCGCGCCGCGCTGCCCGGCGCCTTTGATGATCTCGGCCTCCCGCGCGTGCTGTTTGGCATTGAGCACATTGTGCGGGATATTTTCACGCTGCAGCAGGCCGGACAAATGTTCGGACACTTCGATAGAAATAGTGCCCACCAGGATCGGCTGGCCTAAGACATGCCGCTCTTTGATATCCTGCGCGATCGCTTTATATTTTTCATATTTGGATTTATAGATCACATCGGCAAAATCCCGGCGCGCCACCGGCTGATTGGTCGGGATCTCCACGACGGCCAGATTGTAAATCCTGGCAAATTCCACTTCTTCGGTCTTGGCGGTGCCGGTCATGCCTGCCAGTTTCTGATACAAGCGGAAAAAATTTTGAAAAGTGATCGAGGCCAGAGTCTGCGATTCGTTTTGAATACGCACATTTTCTTTGGCCTCAATAGCCTGATGCAGTCCGTCGCTGTAACGGCGGCCGGTCATCAAGCGGCCGGTGAATTCATCCACGATGACAACTTCGCCGTCCTTGACGATGTAGTCCACATCTTTTTTGAAAAGATGCACGGCTTTCAAACACTGGATCAGCATGTGAGCGGAGTCCATTTCCTGAATGTCAAAAAGCGAGTCCAGCCCCAGGAATTTCTCCGCTTTTTGAATACCGTTTTCGGTCAAAGCGATGTGCTTGGATTTTTCTTCCATAGTAAAATCGCGGTATTCGTCCGGCTGTTTTTCTTCCTCGGCTTTTTCTTTGGTCTGATGCTTGCCCGGCGCCAGCATTTTGGCGGCCTGCAGGACGCGGCGATATTTGTCGGTATTGTCATCAACCTGACCGGAAATAATCAACGGCGTTCTGGCCTCATCGATCAAGATACTGTCCACCTCGTCAACGATCGCGTAATATTTGGCCTCGCGCTGCACGAGCTGTTCCTTATCGGTGGCCATATTGTCGCGCAGATAATCAAAAGCAAATTCATTGTTCGTGCCGTAAGTAATGTCCGCGTTATAAGCGGCGCGGCGCTGTTCAAAATCAAGGTTGGCGACGATCACGCCGACAGACAAACCCAAAAATTGGTAAAGCCGCCCCATCCACTCCGCGTCGCGCTGCGCCAGATAATCATTGACCGTGACGACCTGCACGCCCTGCCCCAGCAGCGCATTGAGATAGACCGGCAGCGTGGCCACCAGCGTTTTACCCTCACCGGTCTTCATTTCGGCAATGCGTCCCTCATGCAGAATTATGCCGCCCAGCAGCTGCACGTCAAAGTGCCGCATATTGAGCGCGCGTTTGCTCGCTTCACGCGCCACGGCAAAAGCTTCGGCCAGAATATCATCGAGCGTCCGGCCGGCCTGCAATTGCTGCCGAAAATAAGCGGTCTTGGCGCACAGCTCCGCGTCGGTCAGGGCGCTGATCTGCGGCTCCAGCGCGTTTATCGTCCGGACTTTTTCCCAATAAGGAGCTAATTTTCTGGCGTTAAAATAACCTCTGATCGCTTCTAGAATTTTCAATATTTTTCTCCACTACATGCTGGGCTCGATCAAACCAAACTGCCGCGGCTGTTTTTTCTTGTAAAGCACATTGACGCGTTCGGTTTCGATATTCAGGAACGGCAGAAATTCATTTTTCTTGTGTTTCTCCAGCTTGAGCGCGGCGTCACGCGCGGTCAGCGGTTTGGCAGCGGAAACAATATCGCAAATTTTGGTGATCTTTACGCCGCTGCCGGTATACGGCACGGTCGAGGGAGTTTCCTTAAATTTCCGCAGCTTAGCGCGTTTCATGTATAGTTTTTTAAAAGTCATCAGCGCGTAAGTGTTGTTGCGGCGCAGATAGACGATACTGATAATATGCGCGGCTTTAGAATTATTGAAAACGTAAAAGGTCGCGCGCGTTTTATTGAGCTGTAGCACAGCCTCGACCGGCTCCATCGGCTTAGGCGCGGCTTTGGACTCAGGCAGGATCTTTATCTCCCGCTCTGCTGGCTCGTCGCTCTCTCTGAGCAGCGGTAGCGGCGCGGCAAAATTTCTTTTTTTGCGGTCATTTTTTAGTTTGTCCTGATATTTACGCAGTGGCGCGTCAAGTTTGGCGGTCAGCTCTTCGATCGAGGCGTAAATGTCTCCCGTTCTGGCTTCGGCGCGTAAAATAACTTTTTGCGGCAGCTGCAACGTAACATACGCCGCCTGTGCGCGGTCGCGGTTTTTAATATGGCTCACTTCGAGGCTGAGATCGGCGGCCAGAGCCTCGGGGAACATGCCGCTGTATTTAGCGAATTTTTTTTCCGCATGTTCTCGAATCGCCGGCGTGAGTTTCAAGCCATGCCCGTGGACTGTCAGTTTCATTTTGAATTACCTCCCACGCGGAGATTATAACACAGAAACAAAACAGGGACATCTCGGTGTGTGCTCTCTTCGCCAGCATATCCGCAGGATACTTCGCTCAATGACCGTTTGGGGCGGCGGATAAATCCCACTATATAGGACGGCAAAGAAAACTTTACAAGTAGAAAAAATATGCTATATTTCTACTAAATCAGAGAGGCATCTTATGAAGAAAAGCGTACAAAACCGCATATTTGATAGGATCAGACATAAAAGAAAGAATTGGGTATTTTCTCCAAAAGATTTCACCAAAGACTTCAGCCGCTGGGAAATTGACCACTCACTGCACTTTTTGGAAAAAGAAGGCAAAATCAAACGAATAATCCGGGGGCTTTATTATTATCCAGATTACAGCGAAATCTTACAAGAAATGGTTGCGCCGGACATCCACTTAGCGGCACGGGCATTGGCTCGTAAATACGAATGGAAGATTTATCCAGATGGCGATGCCGTTTTAAACTATCTTGGGCTTTCCACGCAGTTTGTTGCGCAAACAATCTATTTGTCTGACGGCCCGAGCAAAACCTATACGATCGACGGCGCCAAATTGAAGTTTAAGCATAAAACACTGATCGAGGCAAAGTTTAAACGTGAAAGCAGCCTGCTTGTTGTTCAGGCGATAAAAGCCGTTGGCGAAAGGCAGATAACGGATGAATTCTTGAAGGCTTTGTCTACCAAATATAAAACCAAGGAGTGGCAGAAAATAAAGAACGACACCGGCAAAGTCGCGGGCTGGGTTTACAGGCATATAACTTATATTGCCGATAAATTAAGCGGAGGCAAATAATTGTGGAAAAACCAATGTTTCCCTTTTCGGAACATGAACGCTTGGAAATGTTCCTCAATACCGCCAATAAACTCAAAATTCAGCCAGCTATGGTGGAGAAAGATTTTTGGGTCTATGCCGTATTGGACAGGATCTTCGGCGACGAGGAATTAGCACGAGTCTTGTGTTTTAAGGGCGGGACATCGCTGTCCAAGGCATTCCATCTGATAGAAAGGTTTTCCGAGGATATAGATTTGATACTGGCGCGGCATTTGATCCTGCAAAACGGTGAAAATTTAAAACAGAATTCCAGAACCAAGCAGGACAAGCTGACAAAAGAAATCAACGCAAGGACTGAAAACTACATCAAAACAGAATTGAAAGACAAAATTGCCAGTGTTTTGAGCGGCCTGCTGAAAGTTTACACCGACGAAGAATATACAAGGATAGAGCCGGATTATGATCCGCGCAATCCGAGGAAAACGAATGATAGCAAGCTGCATATAATCTATCCGCGTTCCATTGCCGACGAATATTTGCGACCGGATATTCTGCTTGAAATCGGACCGCTCGCGCTGTGGAATCCGAATGAACGTTATAAGATCTCTTCGTATGTCGCAGATACATACCCACATCTTGGCATAAATCCAGCTGTTGTTCCTACCATAAAACCAGAACGGACTTTTTGGGAAAAAGTAACCATTTTGCATTACGAAAATACCAGGCCGGAAAACAAGCCGCTCAAATCAAGATACTCGCGCCACTACTATGACATTTTCAAGATAGGACATTCCGCCGTGAAAAATGTTGCTCTGGCAAACCTGGATCTGCTAGCGGAAATCATTGACTTTGACAGCCATCTATACCGCCTGTCCTGGGCTGATTATGAAAATGCCAAAATCGGGGCATTGCATTTGATGCCAGCAAAGCATAATTTTGGCGCTCTGGAAAAAGATTATGCGCAGATGCAAAAGATGTTTTTCAATCCCGAAGCCACACCTAGATGGGAAGATATTTTGGCTTATCTGCAAGAATTGGAAAACGAGATAAATACAGCACATTATTGATGAGACTGTACAGAATCCACCGACAATACCGTGTTGCGTGCCTGATATAGGAAAATACCCATCGCATTGGCGACAAATAAATCCTTCAATTATGGTATGACCGCGCGCGGTTTTCTATGCGCGCGCAGAAATACCTGCCACAGAGGTGGCAGATAAATCTTTCAATTATGGTACGACCGACAGCAGCCTCAAGCTGCGGAGGGAGTACCTGTCGCGTTGGCGACAGGTATATATTTGAAAAAAGTGGGTATACATCTGTCAACAAAGCTATGGAAGGGGCACAGACTTATGAAAACAAAAAAATACATCCTGGGAGTTATTTTAGCCGCTTTGGTACTGGGAGGCTGCGGCACTACGGTTGGAGACTCGCTGGGCGATCCGCCGGTCGAACCGCCGAAAGAAACCACCAGTTATCCCGTATCCGTATTGTTAAGCCATGAGGAGGATTCCAGTAAAAGCCCTGTAAGGATAATCGGCAATGCCAACTGTGTAGAACCACAGGCTTTGGTCATGGTGTCTGAATTGAATGGACAAGAGCTAGGCCGGGCGCAGGCGAACTCTGATGGCGGCTTTATAGTAAAGATCGCCGACACCGCGGAAGACCGTATTGTGGTAAGAGCGCAGGGTCTGGATAAAGCCTTGAGTTATCCCACATATTATAGTTTAAGGTGGCCGTTTTAAGCCAGATCAGTACTCGTAATCAATAGTCCAGCCGTCTTCGTCCTCGATGATCTCCGCGTCATTATTATCCGGCGGCACGGCTGGCTGCGTTAAATAATTATCTTCCCAGGAGCTTGTCCCGTCAGTTATTTCTGTTGTTTCCGGAGCGGCTGAAGAGCCTGTTTCGTATTCTTCTGCGCGTTCCTCTAATTGTCCTTCTTGCTCTTCGTAATACCAGGATTCTATCTGCGCTTCTTCAGACGGTGTTATGTCATCCACCGCCGGCGCGACTGGCGCAGCTTCTGCTCCGTGCTCTTCGGTAACATTGCCAGTACGCGGCAGGCCGACAATATCCGGCAAATCCTCGCGCAAAGTCTGCACAAAAGACAGGCGCGACAGGATGCGCGCCACATCGAGACGCTTCATGGGCTGTTCCGGTTGAAAAAGGTCTCTGCCGACACCGAGAGTCAAAGCGTGCTGTTTGGTTTGGTTGATGTCTTTGTAAGCCCAGTGTTTAACCGCCACGTCAGAGTATAGATCCGCGCCGGACAGAACGCCGCCGTCAATGCCGTAATAACGGGCTATCGCCGCGGCGGCCTCGGAACGCCGTACCGGTATTTCCGGGCGCACCGAACCGTCGGTGTAACCGCGGATGTAGCCGCGTTCGGAAGTTTTGAGCACGGCATCGGCGGTCTCCAGCGAAATATTTTCTGTAATATCTTTGAAATTCAAGAACGCGCGGTCAGGCGCAATGTCCTCTCTCTCGGCCAAACGCGCCAGGATCAGCATCAATTCTTTACGGGTCAACAGCTGCTCGGGGCGGAAAAGCGCGCCCGGATAGCCGATCATCAAGCCCAGATAACCCAGATCTTCCATAACATACTGTTCCGCCGCCGAATAGCCATCAATGTCCGTGAACACTTTGTAACGCAAAGGCGCCGCCCTGCTCACCACCGGCTCGGGTATAACCTCGAGCTCTGGAGTGGCCGGTTTTTCCGCCGCGAAACGGTAAGAAAGAGTAAAAAAATGCGTGATAGTCTCGGCGATATCATCACCCGGATTGAAAGCGTAGTCAAAATAAATACCGTTCCAATTGACGCCAGCGCCAGCCGTGAATTTCCAGGCGCGAGTATCCTCATCGTCCTGCACGCTATTGTATTGCGCCAGACCAGCGCGCAAAGCGATCATTTCATGCGGCCAAATTTCCACGCCAGTCTTGAACAAAGAATTGCGCTCTTCCAGGCGCAGATCGGCGTAAAAATCCGTCTGATTGCGCAGCCAATCCCATTCCTGCCAAAAACCATCCGGCCCAAACGCTCTAAAGCGGCCGCCGACACCCAGCGCCAGCGGAAACTGTTCCCGTAAATCGTCAGTCCACTGCAAAGTCGTGCCGATCACGTTGTCCAGCGCCGCGCCAAAAGCCCAGTAGCGGTTATATTCATAGTAACCGGCCAGATCCAGCGCCAGCCCCCAGGCCGAAGTATCCACCTCTGAAAAATACTTGCTGTAATACTTAGCCCGCGCGCCCAAATTGAAATTTTCAAATTGAAAAGCGTAAGCGCCGTACAGGGTCGTGTCGTTGTAACCGATACGGCCGCCCAGCAAATTGTTTTGGCTGTCACGGACAAAACCGCCGGCCTCCTGGATAGTCAAAAAGCCTAAACTAAAATTGTCCTGACTGTAGGAAGCGGAGAGATAATCGATCTCACTGATCAGCTTAAAGGCGGTCAGGGAAACCCGCGGCGTCACGCGTTTATTTAAAAAAGCATAATTTTGAAAAACATAGCTATTATTCTCGTCCGCCGCCAGATAAGCGCCGCCGCGGCCATAAGTATCCGCGCCGGTCAACAGCGGCTCGAGACCGTAAGCGCTTTTCAATTCAGCGCCAGCCAGGCCGAGCAACAGCAAGCAAAAAATAAAACATTTTTTAATCAAGCAGAGTCAACCTGCCTTTCCCGAGAATTTTGCGTTTCTCGTCCGTCAGGAACAGTACATAGATGCCGTTGCCGGCATAATTATTACCTCTGGGTAGACGGCCGTCCCAGATCACAACATTGTCGCGGTTAGCATACGCGTAGACATTAGTCTGCCAGACGCGCTCACCACGAACATTGTAGATGTACACTCGATGCCAGCCGTCTTTGTCCACAGTGAAAGCGATGTGCGCCTCTTCATCACGGGTCTGCGGCGCAAATGGATTGGGGAAAGACCAGATCGGTTCGCCAGTGCCGCCGTTACCCGGCGTATTGCCGCCCTTGATCAGCACCCAGCCGGTCGAGTAATCTCCACGCACATAATTATTATTGCTGACCTGCGCATAAATATAATAATTGCCTTCCGGCACATTCGTGATTTCCCAGTTGTAATAATCCTCGCCGGAAGCGCTGGCGGTCGGGATCTCAAGCCCGGCGGCGATCAAACGCCTATGCGAACTATCGCGCGGATTATTGCCAGTGTCCGCCCAAAGCGTGAGATAGGTAGTATTGTCAGCGCTGGGCGTGTGAGCGTAACGGTAATAGATCGTGAACAGACCGCCATTGGGCAGCGAATCCGGCAAAGTCGGAGTCAATACCAATATAGACGGCGGATCGGACGGCAGAGGACCTGTTCCGGTATCGCCACCGCCCGGCCAATCTGGATCAGTGCCGGGATCTTTAGTCACAGTGGCGCCATCATCGTGCACCACATACAACGGATATTGAGAGTACACCCTGATCGGGCCATAATTGCCGCTAACTTCCGCATAGATATAGTATTTGCCGGAAGGCACACCGCTGCAATCCCAGATCACGCCGTTATAATCATTACTGATCAGGACAGGCAACGCTGGATTGGTGGTCACATTGCCGCTCAGACCGTTGTTTATATCACGATCCGTATCATAATAAAGCTGAACAGAGGCGTTAGGATCACCCGGATAGGCGTCTTCCCAGCTGATCGTAAAATTGCCGCTGGCCACATCGTTGTACCCATCCGGCTCAATAAAACGGAAATAATAACCCAGCGTGCTCAAGACAATAGAATCCTGCGCCCGATAAATATTGCCAGCCTGATCCATGAATTGGGTATAAACTGCTTTCGGGCCATCTCCTGGCAGCAAAACCCAGGATTTGGTGGGCGCAAAAGGCTCATAGCTGGCCGGAATAGCAAAATTAGGATCCTGCGGATCATTGCTGATATACATGTACACCTGTCCGTAATTATCTGTGGCGGAAAGCCGCAGATCCACCAGCTCAGAATAAGTATAGGACGCGCCGTTATTGATCAAGGCC
The DNA here is from genome assembly GCA_031268855.1 of Candidatus Margulisiibacteriota bacterium. Lineage (NCBI taxonomy): Bacteria > Bacillati > Candidatus Margulisiibacteriota > Candidatus Margulisiibacteriota bacterium. Next base: position 18,188 of record JAIRWS010000034.1, read on the forward strand.
CAAGCGCTACCCTGCGTATAACCGGGATCGTCCGGCTGCGCCGGAGGAATAGGACGGTCCGGGTCGACAAACGGCGGCGTAATATCGTAAATAATAGTGTCGCTGGCTGTAACTATCTGCTGAGGATCGGACTGATCGCCCAGATAGTCAAATCTGGCGTAAACATGTTTTAACCCTTCGCCATTGGGCGGCAGCAGCGGCCAGACCGGATAGAGATTGCTGTAATTAAGCCAGACCGAAGTGGTCGCGTCCTGGAAACCCGGATCATTGCTGAGCTGCATGGCTTTGGCACCCGGAGCGACTAATGTCAGAATATTATTCGTAACATTGGTGTATTCGCCGCGGCTTTCCGCGATAATAATATACGGCCTGCCAGTCACAATAATCGTGTCATTGTAAGTGGCGGACAGGTTGCCAGCCGGATCTCTGAAAACTATATTCACCGTGGCCGTGTTATTATTCACGCTATCCGCAAATAAGGTCCAGGGATAATAGCCCTGACTGTAAGATATCCAGCCAGTGTCGCCGCTGCCATCACCATTTAAAATACGCATTTCCAGTTGCTGAGATTGGACATCAGTCGCCCGGATCGTCAGATTGGCGTTCAGGGTAGTATAGGTGTAGTCCGCGCCACCATTGATCACAATGCCGTTTACACCAGGCGGGACATAGGGCGCGCCACGATCCAGCTTGATCTCCGCATTGTAGGTGCCCCATTCATTGCCGTAGCCGTCATAAAACAAGACGGAAACTTTCCGCACACCATCCGCATCGGTCAAAGCATAATTATTAATAGTCGGCTGAGCCGGGCCGTTATAGAGCAAGATCGATGAATTATCTTCATTGAAAACTTTCATCTGCGCGCCGACAGACGGCGCATAGGCAAAGTTTAAGGTAACGATCTGCGTGTTAGTCCATTCCGCGCCATCGTTAATTTTTAGAGAACCGGTGTAACCGCTGTTTTTTTCTCTTAAATCCACCGTGAACTGATACCAATCCGATAGATTGCCGGCGGCGTCTTTGTAGCGCGCGTAAACGGTCTTTAAGCCGTCTCCGGAAGTCAGAGTGTAGGGGTAAGCGGAATTGGTATAACTCAGACCGCCGGTAACAGCAGTCCAGCTAATAGAGCCATCCGGCGGGCGGGATTCGCCGATGTACACACCGGCTATGCCGCTGTGAGTGTCCGCAGCGGTCAAAGTCAAAAGCACATTGCGATTATTGACCTGACTGCTATTCGGAGCGGCCGTGCCGTTGGGCGTGGTGTTGTCATAACGATAAGTCAGCACCGTATTCCAGCCGCCGATATTACCGGCGTTGTCCCGCGCCCGCGCCTGCAGAATGTACGTGCCGCTGCCGCCGGGGATATTTGTGTCGCAGGACAAGCCGATCACAGTATTGGGATTATTTGAGGTTATTTTGGACGGCTCCGCCGCAGCATTCTGCGTGCCCCAATAATAACTATAATTAAGCGGATCCACACCAGAAATTTCCGTCACGCCGGACGGTGTCACATCCAGAGCGGGATTCCAGGTGTAAGTTCCGGGAGCCGGAATATTTGTCCAGGGTCTGGGGCTGGTTTCTCCGGTAGCCAGGCCAGGGTTTGTCCGGTCCAGGATTATCGCGTCAGAATAGGTATTGGTAGTCGCGGCAAGGCTATTGACCAAGCCGTTGTAATAAACCGAAACAGTGACCCGTCCTTCGGCAACGCTGCCCAAAGCCCAGCCATTGAGCGTAGTCACAGCAGAGTCGTTATTCACAACAGCAGCGAAACTGGCAGAATTGCCATTCGTATTTATGACCCGAACATTGGCGGTAGAGATAGACGAGCCGGCAGCCGCGGAGTACTCCAGAATAATATCATTGCTCAAAACAGCGGTGTATTTTTTGGCCGTCTGATACTTGGGCCTTTTCTGGACAAAAACATCCCCGTATATAGGCTGACCGGTATACTCATAAACAAATACGGCCTGCCAGTTGCCAACATTGCCGACATTGTCAATCGCCCGCACCATTAAGTAATACTTACCACTGCTTGAGCTGGGTAGATTGCAGGTCAAACCTGTGACTGTAGTACCCGTCTGGCGCGCTTTATTCGGGACAATAGCGCCGGATGGAGTGGCCACGGCCTGCGCCCAGTAAATATCATAAGCGCTAACCCCAGAAGGGGTAGACCCTGGGTCCGTAGCCGCGCCCCAGGTGAAGTTCAGATTGTTGCGGTCTGAGCTATTGGTGGAAACCGTGCCAGGCATGACCGGCGGCGTGGTATCCACATTGATAGTAGCCTGATACGGGACAACATTATAATTACCGGAAACGTCGATAAATCTAGCGTAGACTGTCTTTAGCCCATCGTCAGGGGCAAGAGCAAAAGCCGCCGATGTGCTGTAAGACGCTGTGGTTCCCAGAGTGGCAGTAGCGCCGATATTCATTCTATTGACGCCGCTCTGCCCAGCCGTACCATTGACATTGTCCACAGCGGTGATGGCCAGCAGGATATTATTTTTGCTCACATCGCGGCCCGCGCCGGACACATAATCAGCATTGATCGAAAACGCGCTACGGGTCGGCGCGGTGCGGTCGGCGAGGGAGACCGAAATAGTCGGACTCCATTCTGATATATTGCCGGCGGCATCACGCGCGCGAATGCTCGCGCTCACGGTCTGCCGGTCGCCAAAAGAAGCCACGGCGCGGTTGGCGGCATAAGCGCTCCAGTCCACATCGGTGACCGGTCTGGCTCCGGCAAAATCGTATTGTATAGGCGTGGCGTGATCAGCCCGCAGCGTCCAGGCATTAGTATTTACGGTAATACCCTGCGTGTCGGCGCTGTTCAGGCTTTTGTCTACCCAGAGCAGGGACGGCGCGGCGGGCTGATAGGGGGCGATGCGGTCGGGAGCGCGGTTAAAATAAACGGTAGTATTTATATCATCAAACCAAAGCATATGCGGCATCTCATCGTACACTACAGGCAGCATGTGCAGGAAAAAAGCCCTGCTGGCATCCGGCGCCATTTTGAGCGGGACAGACCACGCGGAAGCTGATTTCCGGCTTACCTGTCTTATCTCATGGCTGGCGCTCGTATTTTCTCTGTTTACATACTGGATCACCGGAATATTCGCGGTGGTAAGGCCGATCTGCGGGGAGTACAGCTCCAGAGCAGAAGCGATAGACTCGTTGCTGTAAGACAGCGCGCCAGCGGAATTATAAACAGCGTACGCCAGATTCATTGCTCCGCCTTTGGCAGTCATTTTGGAGTACACCAGATGCAGATTATTGCTGGAGTCATTGATCATGCTGGCATGGCGATTCCTGAAGCCGGAAGACACAGTCGCAAAAGAAGACCAACTGCTGCCGCCGCTGCTACGCTTATAAACACGTATCACAGCGGAAGTATCCGCCGCGGAATTAAAATCATTGAACATTTCAAAAGCCAGATAAACATTATTGGCGGCGTCGACAGACAGGGCCGGGTACATGGGGTATTGCGGAGGGCTAGTCCAGGCGCTGACAGCGGTCTCTTCCGGGAAAGAAGAGCCTGTAGCGACGCCGCGGTAAAACCGGATCACGCTGGGGGATAACCCATATGTCACGGCAATATTTAACATGCCGCTATTATCGATTACTATATCGGTAAATCTAAAATAATTACCGCTATTAGTCGACACGGCAACACTTGACGGCGCAGGCGTGCCCGTGGCGGAAAATTTAAACAAGGTAAGATTGTAGTTGATAGCCTCCCCCTGACCAGTGGCGGCTACCACATAGACCTGACCGCCATACACGGCCAGCGAAGGACTCCAGATCAATGATCTGATACCGCTCCTGGTATCTATCGTATATTTTTGCCAGCTAGCTCCGTTATCCGTAGATCTGGCATAAATAAGTCTGTCTGTATGAGTGGATACGTTGGGGTTAGTAGTATCCGCAAACACAGCATGCAATACGCCAGACTGATCGCGCACAAATTTATGACCGCCGTCCGAGTCATACCAAAATCGGTCAGTCGCGTCAAAACCACCACCCACATGATGGGCGGTAAAACTATGTATCGTATTATCAATAGGCACATTGGCCGCGGACAAAAAACAGCCCAAGAGCAACACGCACATGACCCGCGCGGATATTCTTACATACTTATTCATTATTTATACTCTATCATATTATTAATATGTAGCATAGGGCTATTTTTCACCAGGCCGTACAGGATACAGCTCACGCAGCGTGTCCGGCGGCGGCCTAAAATAAAAACAGCCTCTCCAGACAAAAAACCGAAACTTTCTCAAGCACAAAGCACAGCGTATAGACATTTGTTTATTTTTTAGGCAAGTCAGGGTAAATGGTAATGAAAGCACCCGCAGTTGGCTTCGCCTGAAACCGTTGACCACCATCCAAAAGCAAACCATTAATACCACCTTGAATAGTGAAGTCCACCTGCTTTGTTTTTATTACCGAGAAGCTCAGTCTTTCAGCCCAATTAAACTTATCACCAAATTTAGAACTCTCATCAATACGAACGCCGAGAGTGCTATCTAACCAGATTCTGCCTCCCCAAAACCCCAATCCCAACGTCCCGCTAAAAAATCCATTTGAGTTGTTAAAGTCATAGCCAACGCTACCAGAAGCTTCCACGCCAGACAAAAGCCAATCAAACCTTTGTGTATACCCGAAAGAAAGAGCCAGTCTATCTATGTCATCCAGAGTATTTCGCTTATAGTCGGCTCCAATATTTACTTCTCCTGCTTTGAAAACCTTGTGGTCCGCAGTAAAATCCAGACCCAAAATACTGCCCCACCTATATTTGCTGTCGAGAAGTCCCATATTTTCTACATAGTTCACTATTCTAGGACTATACTCGCCGACCAAAGCGTTAAACTGTTGCGCCAAAGCAAATCCGGCTTCAAGATCAAGCCTAAGTTTCCATTTCAGGTCTCCTGTATAATATACAAAACGTAAAAGAGCCGTGGCCCATTCTTTAAGCTCGATAGACTTTCGCCGAACATCCTCTTCTTCACCGGGGCGCACAAGCTGCCATTCCTGCGTGTCAGCCGTAATTTTATATTTTGCGACCGTCGTTTTTTCCTCAAATGTCCCGGTGTATTCCACAATATTAGTTTTCATTTCCGGTGCGCCTGTAGATTTCCGATATTGATATTCCGTGGTTTTATTCCAGGTTTTAGTTGTGATCTTAGGCGTCTGCGGGGTGGTTCCATTTATATAATACTGTCCGAAAGAGTCCATACCGCTAACCGTTAAACTTAGCACTTCGGCGCTGGACACTTCCGTGGTCTTATGTTCGCTATCTGTCTTGTCACTATCTTCGCCGATCAATCTTGCCAGAATGGTAACTGTGTCAGATCTGCTATTTAGAGAATAGTCAGCAGGATTGAATATATAAGTTGTATCTGTCGTGCCTTTCTTCAGGGTTTTTACTACATTCTCATTACCCCCATTGATCCTAATCGCAATCTCCAGTTGAAAATTCTCATCACCTGGAGCATACAGAGTAAAAGGAGTCAAAACACCCGTATCTCCAGATGTCCCATAGTTCTTTATCTCATCCGATACAAATCCGGTGGCAGGAACAATGGGAGAATCAGCATCATCTGTTGATGATGTAGCTTCTGTATAGACATCTTTAGTGACTTCTGGTTTTACTTTTACCCATTTTTCCTTATCTGCCTCTACTTCTACTTCATCTGCCGTGTCTGCGCGGTATCCATATTCATTTGTCTCTGTCCAGATAATTTGGCCTGTCTGCCGCGGCCCCTGCGGGTCTG
>JAIRWS010000035.1 GCA_031268855.1 Candidatus Margulisiibacteriota bacterium
TTTTAATTTTAACAGATTCGAGGAATTTATAGCGTTTTGCGTGTCCGCGAGGTCAAGGCTGAGCGTAGCGAACTCTGCACCGGCCTTGACGGAGCAAGTGCAAAATATTTTTTATATAACCCACTTTAGAACCAAAAAGTATTATGAATTAAACAAAGCGAAATTAAATTAGATTGGGAAGATAGGCTGCCTTTATAGGCGTTGTTTGATAAATGGTGTAAAATATTATTTATGTCTGAAGCGCTACAAGAAAAAGAAAATCAAGAGCTGCGCAGTAAAAATAGCAATTCAATAATAACAAAGCAGCAAAGATAATGAAACTTGAGAAATGGGGTTCATCCGCCTATCGTAAAGACAGACCAACATTATATTATTCCATAAAAGACCCTGACGGAAATGATTTTTATCCTGAGGCTCCAGATGGAAAAGACGGACGCTGGAGAAAAAAGCCAGAAACTCTTGATAACCAACATATATTCTGGGAAAAAAGAAAAGGACAATGGAAACCTTATGAAGTTATTTATTTTGATGAGGTTGATAAGAAAAATATTAAGACCAGAAGTATTTGGTTAGAGTATGGAAACAATGCTGAAGCAACAAATGAAATAAAAAAACCCTTAGGAAACAAGGCTTTTGACACTCCTAAACCAGAAAAATTATTAGAACGAATATTACAAGCAGCAACCGATCCCGGCGATTTAGTCCTCGATAGTTTTCTCGGCTCCGGTACTACCCGCCGCGGTGGCGCACAAAGGTTTTTGTTATAATAAATAAAAAGAGGTTGCCATGTATAAACCATTGACCATTGATTACACAAAATGCGCTATTATGGGCGTCGTCTTCCCTGACCTGGATATGTTAAATAGCGCCGCTAACGCTTTGGGATCAAATATGTTTGAGGGCTTTGAACCGACGCCGAAAGGAATAGAAATTATCCGCGATTATTTGGCAGGTAAAATTACTTTTGTACAATAAAAGATTCTTCCGCGTTGCTGGCTATTCACAAGCATTTGTTTCAGGATATTTATGCCTGGGCAGGCCAAAAACGTACTGTAGAGATCAGCAAAGGCGGTAGACAGTTTTTTCCTTTGGCACGTTTTGCCAGCGCCTTTGCTTATATAGACAACTTGCTTGCCGAATACAAAAATATTGCCGGTAATGACCTGCTCAAAATCTCCCATAAACTTGCGGAGATCTTGGACGCTGTAAATTTTCTCCATCCTTTTCGAGAGGGAAATGGACGCACCCAGCGGGAGTTTTTGCGCGCTCTGGCGTTGGAAAAAGGGTTTTCTCTGAACTTAAATCCGCCAGATAATGTTGATGTATATGAACGTTATATGCGGGGGACAATTAACGGTGATATAAAAATACTTGAAACCTTGATCGTGGATTTACTGGAGCGTTAAACAACGCAATTAAAAAACTACCAGCAAAATACAATGTGCACGCCACGGAAAAGCAGAAGAAATGATAAAACTACCCATCGAGCTGCGCGAACATCTCGGCTGGGAGCGGGCGGTGGATGAAGCCATAGCCAAAAGAGAAACAGAACATCGGCGAACTCTGGGAGAAATACACCAAGGGCAAAGGTTTGTTTATGCTTGCCGAAAAGTCCAGGGGCAGATTAGACACCGCTGAACAGATCAAAGCCAGGGTTGGAGTGTTGTAAATTATGGACGAATGTCACATGAGTTATTTTATTGCCAGGTGCCTTGATAATTACTTTACATTTAGCCGCATAGCTACTTTACATTTAGCCGTATAGCTGATATGCTGTCAACATGGTCAAAGCAAGATGGCAGGCGGCTAGAATAGCGGAATCGCTGAAAACAATGCGGGTTACTTTTTTGGCCGGAGCCAGGCAGTGCGGGAAAACAACCCTGGCTGGTTATTTGGCCAAACAGGGCTTTGCCTACAGGACGCTGGATGATATTTTTGCTTTGAAAGCGGCTCAAGAGGACCCTCAAGAGTTTATCAGGCATAACCAAAAAACAATGATTATTGATGAAGTACAGAGAGTTCCTGAACTATTGCTGGCAATTAAACAAGCGGTGGATGTAAACCGGCGCTACGGTCAGTATCTGATCACCGGCTCTGCCAATATTCAGACGCTGCCTACCGTAAAAGAATCGTTGGCCGGGCGGGTGGAAAAGATCAGATTGAGGCCGTTTGCTTACGGTGAGATTTTGGGCAACGCGCCTATGTTTTTGAAAAGATTGCGGACTAGAGATTTTGTGGAGAATAAAGCTTTCACGAAAAAGAAAATATTGGAGATCGCTTTGGCCGGTGGATTTCCGGAGGCTCTAACTAAAAAAGCGACCTCACGCGGAAGATGGCACCGCAATTATGTCGAGGCGTTGATTGAAAAAGATTTGCAGGACATTGCTAATATTCGACGTCAAGATGTCTTGCGAAAACTGTTTGCGGTGATCTGCGAGTATTCGGCAAAATACATGGATAAAGCGAGCATTGGTTCGAGTTTCGCTGTGGCTAGACAAACACTGGACGAGTACATAAATGTGCTGGAAAATATTTATTTGCTGGACAGGGTTGCGCCGTGGCTGAATACCGGCTATGACCGAGTGGGGCGGCAGGACAAAATATTTGTAGCCGACACCGGTTTAATGAGCGCGGTGTTAAGATGGAATTTGGCGGAGGTGGAGTTTTCCGGGGATAAAGCCGGAAAATTGATAGAGACCTTTGTTTATAACCAGCTGATCGCCCAGATCGATCTGGTCGGGGAAGCCGGTTTGTATCATTATCGGGACAACAGAAAACGCGAAATTGATTTTATTATTGACACCAAGCGGGAAATTTTCGGCATAGAGGTCAAGGCTGGTTCCGGTATCAGCGCTACCGATTTTAAACATCTAAAATGGTTCCGCGACCGCATCAGCCGGAAAAAATTTTACGGCATAGTGTTATACGCCGGAAAACAAGCGCTGCCTTTTGGCAAAGACCTTAAAGCTGTCCCGCTGAATAATTTGTGGGAATAAATCTACGGGCGCGCTTGTTGACATATTTTACGGGCTATAGTTAAATATACCCCCTTTTTGTATGAAAGCAGGTTAAAATGCGAGAGATTATTACGCTCGAGTGTGAGGTTTGCAAGCGGCGCAATTATGTGACGACGAAAGAGAAGCGCAACAACCCCGAGCGGTTGACGTTGAAAAAGTATTGTAAATGGGATAAGAAGCATACTCCACATAAGGAAACGAAGTAGAATTCGTTTCCGGTTTGTTAGTAGGCGAGTAGCTCAATTGGTAGAGTGGCGGTCTCCAAAACCGTAGGTTGCGGGTTCGATCCCTGCCTCGCCTGCCACATATGCAGGGGTGCCGATGCGAAATGATAAAAAATTGACTAGAAAACAGGTTGGTTAAATGGCGTTTTTTGCGGACTTAAAAACAGAAATGAAAAAAGTGGATTGGCCGGCGGGCGGCCGCGTGGCGCAAATGACCGTGGCCGTGTTTTTGATCGTGGCGCTGCTGACTTTTTTTACTTTTGTGCTAGATTTGATTTTGGGCGCGGTGTTTTTTAAATAATTTAGGGAAAACATGAGCGGATTAGAAAGCAATAATAATATGGCAGAGACCAATTTGGAAACAACGGAAACGACGCAGGACGTGTCCGCTGTTCCGGCAGAGGAAGAGCTGCGCGCCGCGAAAGGCGATTGGTATGTGTTGCAAGTGTTCACGGGCTTTGAGCAAAAAGTCTGCTCGGCGATAGAACAAAAGATCAGCGACTTCAATCTGCAGGACCGCATTTTTAAAGTGCTGGTGCCGGAAGAAGACGTTATCGAAGTCAAAAACGGTAAGCGTTATGAGCGGCGTAAAATGATGTTCCCGGGTTATGTTTTCGTCAGCATGGAAAAGGACGACGAAGCCTGGTATCACCTGCGCACGGTCAACGGCGTGTCTAAATTTGTCGGCGCGGGCGTGCCGGAGCCGCTGCCGGATAAAGATGTGCTGCGCATACTCAATCAAGCCGGCGAAGTGGCTGTGAAACCGAAGCTGGAAATTGATTTTGAGGTTGGCGAAAACGTGAAGGTGATCTCTGGGCCGTTCCGCGGCTATGCTGGTGAGATAAAAGAAGTCCTGCCGGAAAAAGGCGCGGTCAAGGTGATGATCTCGATTTTTGGCCGTTCTACTTCGGTGGAATTAGATTTTGACCAGATCGAGAAAAACGTATAAAACGTTATAGATAGCTATAGATAAAGTACAGATAGATTGTAGGAGAAAATAATGGGCGAAAAAGGCAAAGGCGGAAAATCAGCGGCAGGTGGCCCCAAGCAGCTGGTCACAGTTGTTAAGCTACAGATCGAGGCTGGCAAGGCCAATCCGGCTCCGCCGGTCGGCCCGGCTCTTGGTCAGCACGGCCTCAATATTATGGATTTTTGCAAGGCCTACAATGACCAGACCAAAGATAAGGCTGGCTCGGTCATACCGGTGGATATTTTTGTTTACAGTGACCGTACTTTTACTTTCAAACTCAAATCGCCGCCAGCCGCGGCGCTGGTCTGCAAGGCTTTGAATATTCCCAAAGGTTCAGCCGTGCCCAACAAAAACAAGGTCGGCAAAATTACCCGCGCCAAGCTGCGGGAAATTGCCAAACAAAAAATGGAAGGCCTGAATTGTTATGATGAGGAAGCCGCGGTCAAAGTTATCGCTGGCACCTGCCGCTCGATGGGCGTAGACGTTATTGACTAGGAGAAAAAATGACAAAACACGGCAAGAAATATAAAAACAAACTGGAGTCCTTGCAGGGCAAGACTGTGCTACCGCTGAATGAGGCGCTGGCTAAAGTCCGCGATCTGGGCGCGGCTAAATTTGATGAAACAATAGAGGCGACTTTTGTGCTGGGCATTGACCCCAAAAAGGGCGAACAAATGGTGCGCGGCGCGGTGGCTATGCCGGCGGGACTCGGCAAAAAAGTGACGGTGGCGGTGATCACCAACGGCGATAATCTCAAGATCGCGGAGAAATCTGGCGCGGATTTTGTTGGCGCGGACGATTTGGTCGAAAAAATCAACGGTGGTTTTACGAATTTTGATGTCCTGCTGGCGACACCCGACATGATGCCCAGGGTTTCCAAACTCGGCAAAGTGCTGGGACGCAAGGGTTTGATGCCGACGCCCAAAGCTGGCACTGTGGTGCAGGATGTGGCCAAAGCGATCGGCGAGCAAAAAGCCGGCAAAGTAGAATACAAAACGGACAAAGCCGGTGTGATCCATACGATCATTGGCAAAAAATCTTTTGAGGCGGACAAGCTGAAATCCAATTATGAGGCGCTTTACGAAGCGATCTTAAAAGCCAAGCCGTCGACAGTCAAAGGCGTTTATGTTAAGGGTATTTATTTGGCGCCGACTATGGGGCCGGGCGTCAAAGTGCTGGCGAGTGCGGCGTAATGGGTGCGAGAGAAGCCCGGACTGTAAAGCCGGGCGTCAAGGTGCTGGCGAGTGCGGCATAATGGGTGTGAATTGATCCAAAGAAGCCGGCAGTCCATTGGGACATAAGACCTGCGGAGGAGTAGCAATGGTTAGGGAAAGCAAAAAAATCGCTGTCGAGGAGATCAAGCAAAAAATTGCGGATTCCGAACTGGTCATGTTTTCTCAATACAGCAAATTGACCGTGGCTGATGACCGTGAGCTGCGCCGCAGCCTGCGCGGAGCCAAAGCGGATTACTGCGTTTACAAAAACACTTTGGCTTCTATCGCGTTTAAAAATTTAAATATTCCGGTTGACGAAAAACAGTTGACCGGTCCGACGGCGTATATTTTTGCCAAAGAACCGGTGGCGCCAGCCAAAGCTTTGATGACTTTTTGCAAAGACCACGAGTCTGTGACGGTCAAAGGCGGCGTGTTCCAGAAGCAGAGTATCGACGCGGCGCAGGTCAAGGAATTGGCCGCTTTGCCGGGGCGCGAAGAGCTGCTGGCCAAGCTGGTGTATGTGCTGCAATCGCCGATCAGCGGTCTGGTCAATGTGCTGCAGGGGCCGATCCGCAAATTAGTCTATGGTTTGAATGCTGTGGCGGAAAAAAAATAACGCTAATGTGTAAGACCGTAATATACGGTTTTACCTTGTATGAGGAGGTGAATTATAATGGCAGAAGTTACTGCAGTTGCTCAAGAGATTATTGATAAAGTGGAAAAACTTTCTGTGCTGGAGCTGAACGGTCTGGTCAAAGCCTTGGAAGATAAATTTGGCGTGACCGCGGCCGCTCCCGTGGCTGTAGCCGTTGCTCCTGTAGCCGCCGCTGGCGGAGACGCCGGGGCCGCTGCTTCTACTGTCAGCGTCATTCTGGCCAGCGCCGGAGACAAAAAAATCCAGGTGCTAAAGGCGCTGCGCGAGATCACCGGACTGGGTTTGAAAGAGGCCAAGGATTTAGTGGACGGCGCTCCAAAACCGGTCAAGGAAGACGTGTCAGCTGACGAAGCGAAGTCTATTAAGGAAAAGCTGGAAAAAGAAGGCGCTAAAGTTGAGATCAAGTAAAGTTTTGGACATTTAAGGATTCCCGGGTTTTTGTTGGACAAAGACCCGGGTAGTTGTGTTTTAGTCTATCTGAGGAGGCGCCAGAGTGGTCGCAAAAATTAAACCGAGAGTAAAGTTAAACGCGGATATTCCTGAAGAAAAATTGGACGTGCCGAAGCTCACGTCTTTGCAGTTGAAATCTTACGACAAGTTTTTGCACGAGGGCATTGAGGATGAATTAAAGGCCATCAGCCCGATCGTGGGATTCAACGGCCGTTACGAGCTTTCGTTTTTGTATTTTGACGAGGACAAAAACGCCTACACCAAACCAGAAATCGAAGAGCCGAAATATTCGGAGATCGACTGCCTGCGCGAGGAGCATACTTACGCGCTGTCGCTGCGTGTGCCGGTGCGGCTGGTGGATACGATCACCGGCGAGATCAAGCAGCAGACGATTTACATGGGCGAGATACCGCGCATGACCAAACAGGGCACATTTATTTTCAACGGCGACGAGCGCGTGGTCATTTCGCAGTTTGTGCGGTCGTCCGGCGTGTATTTTGAGGAAAAAGTAAATTCCAAAAAGAATGAAAAATCTTTCAAAGCCAAGATCATTCCCAACCGTGGCGCGTGGCTGGAGATGGAGATCGACACCAATGGCGTGATCTGGGTTTACATCAATAAAATGAAAAAAGTCGGCCTGTCTTTGTTTCTGGCGGCGCGCGGCTACAATGAGGACGAGATGCGCCAGGCTTTGAGCAACGAGCCGGATCCGGAAGACCTGACCAGGGTCAAACGGGTGCTCAACGGCGGCGAGTATCTGGACAAAACTGTTAAGAATAAAAAAATCGGCCCTATTTTGACGCCGAATGAGGCGCTGATCGAGCTGTACCGCAAACTGCGTCCGGGCGACCATATTACGGAGGACGGCGCCAGACAGTTTTTGGAAAATCTGTTTTTCAACCCTGACCGTTATGATCTGGGCGAGATCGGCCGCTACAAGATCAATACCAAGCTGGGTTTTGCCGAAACGCACAACGAGGATGTGCATTACCTGACCAACGAAGACGTGGCGGCGGTGGCGCGGTATCTTATTAAACTTTCTACCGCCGACGTTTCAGCTTCGGTGGACGACATCGACCACCTGTCCAACCGCCGCGTGCGCGCGGTCGGCGAGTTGCTACAGAGGCAATTCAAGGTCGGCTTGACCCGTCTGGAAAGATTGATCAAAGACCAGATGATGCTCAAAGGCAATGAGGACTTCATGCCGCAGGCGCTCATCAATATCCGTCCGCTGATCGCGGTGATGAAGGAATTTTTTGGCTCTTCGCAGCTGTCGCAGTTCATGGACCAGATCAATCCGCTGGCGGAGCTGGCGCACAAACGCCGCCTCTCGGCCATGGGTCCCGGCGGTGTCAACAAAGAACGCGCTGGTTTTGAAGTGCGTGATATTCAGCCATCGCATTACGGCCGGATCTGTCCGGTGGAGACACCCGAAGGTCCGACTTCCGGGTTGATCTCGCCGCTGGCGACTTTTGCGGACGTCAATAAACACGGCTTCATTGTGACGCCGTATTTTGAAGTGGCCAACGGCGAGGTCAAAAACGGCCGGAATAATCCGCCGGTGTATCTGACCGCCGAAAAAGAAGAAGAGTCGATCATCGCTCCTTACGATGTCAGTGTAACGCCGGACAATAAACTAAAAGGCGACATTGTGCCGGCGCGCAAAAAAGGCGAGTTCGATATGTTCGGAACTGCGGAAGTCAATTATGTCGGCGTTTCGCCCAAGCAGCTCTTTGGCGTGAGCGCCTGTCTGGTGCCGTTTTTGGAGCATGACGACGCCAACCGCGCGCTGATGGGTTCAAACATGATGCGTCAAGCCACGCCGCTGATCTACCCAGACCGCGCTTTTGTCGGCACGGGCATGGAGAAACACATTGGCAAAAATATTTCCACGGCGCTTTTTGCGGAGACCGACGGCGAAGTGACCGAAGTCGACGCCAATAAAATTGTGGTCAAATATTCTCCGGCGGACGGCAAAAGAGCTTATGAGAAAAAACACGAGTTGATCAAATACCTGCGCACGAATCAAAATACCTGCCGCAATCAAAAGCCGATCGTAACGGCCGGTCAAAAAATCAAAGCCGGCGATCCGCTGGTCGAAGGCACTTGTTTCAAGGACGGCGAGCTGGCCATTGGCAAAAACGTGCTGGTGGCTTTCCTGCCTTTTGACGGCTACAATTTTGAGGACGCGATTTTGGTGTCTGACCGTATGGTCAAAGACGATATTTTTACAACGATCCACATCAACCGTTACGAATTGGAAGTGCGCACGACTAAAGTCGGCGCGGAGGAGCTGACGCCCGAGATCCCCAATGTCAGCGAGGAATTCCTGCGCAATCTGGACGAACGTGGCATTATTCGCTTGGGCTCGACGGTGACCGCCGGTGATATTTTGGTCGGCAAAGTCACACCCAAGGGCGAGCAGGAGCAGCCGCCGGAGGAAAAATTGCTGCGCGCGATTTTCGGCGACAAAGCCCGCGATATGAAAGATTCGTCCCTGCGTGTATCTTCTGGTGAAGGCGGCAAAGTTGTCGATGTCCGCGTGTTCGATGAGAACAACAAAGATGATATGCCACCCGGTGTGAAAACTATTGTGCGGGTCTACGTGGCGCAGCTGCGCAAGGTCATGGTCGGCGACAAAATGTCCGGCCGCCACGGCAATAAAGGCGTGATCTCGCGCATTTTGCCGGCGGAAGACATGCCGTTTTTGCCGGACGGCAAACCGGTGGATATCGTGCTCAATCCTCTGGGCGTGCCTTCGCGTATGAATGTTGGCCAGATTTATGAGACGGTTTTGGGCAACGCCGCGCACGCGCTGGGCGAGTATATAGAGGCACAGCAATTTGACGAAGCGATAAACGAGACAGAAAACCCGGAAAAAGGCGCGTCAGTGCGGGCGATCGAGGAAAAACTGCGTGAAGCGCAAAAAGCGCCGGGTTTTGAGTGGCTCAGCGAGAGCGGCGAAGTGACCCTGCGTGACGGCCGCACCGGCGAGCCTTACGCCAAGCCGGTCATGTGCGGATATATGTACATGCTCAAGCTGATCCATCTCGTGGAGGAAAAAATGCACGCGCGCGCTACCGGCCCGTATTCGCTGGTGACGCAGCAGCCGCTGGGCGGTAAAGCGCAGATGGGCGGGCAGCGTTTCGGTGAAATGGAAGTCTGGGCGTTGGAGGCTTACGGCGCCGCGTACACACTGCAGGAACTGCTGACGGTCAAGTCTGACGACGTGTCCGGCCGCGCCAAAGTTTACGAAGCGATTATCAAAGGTAAAAATCTGCCGCCGCCCGGCACGCCGGCTTCATTTCACGTGCTGGTGCGTGAGATCCGTTCGCTGGGGCTGGACATGAAAGTCCTGACCGCCGACGGACGGGAGATCGACCGGAAATAAGGCGGACGTTTTTTAGGTTTTGCAAATTTTAAGGAGGCATCAATGTTAGTTCGTGACCCGAAAGATTTCAAGAGCATTAAGCTGGGCATCGCTTCGCCGGAACAGATCAGATTTTGGTCGCACGGTGAGGTCAAAAAACCGGAGACGATCAATTACCGCACCTTCAAGCCGGAGCGCCACGGCTTGTTTTGCGAGCGGATTTTCGGGCCGGTCAAAGACTGGGAATGTACCTGCGGCAAATACCGGCGGGTACGTTACCGCGGCATTACCTGCGAACGTTGCGGCGTGGAGATCACGAACTCTAAAGTGCGGCGCGAACGCATGGGGCATATCGAGCTGGCCGCGCCTGTCGCGCATATTTGGTTTTTGAAAGGCGTGCCGTCGCATATCGGCCTCATGCTGGATATGCCGTACAAAAATCTGGAGCGCGTCGTCTATTACGAATCCTACATGGTTACCAAAGTGCACGAGTCGATCAAGGATCTGAAAGTCACGCAGCTACTGCAGGAAGCCGAGTACAATTATTACAAGCAAAAATACGGCCAGAAATTTCAGGCCGACATGGGCGCCAAGGCTGTCAAGGATGTGCTGGACGATATGGATCTGGACAAACTGCTGGGTAGTCTGCGCCGCGAGCTGGCCGCCTCCAAAGGCCAGACTTATCTCAAGTTGACCAAACGCATCCGCGTGGTGGAAGCATTTTTGTCTTCCGGCAACAAGCCGTCCTGGATGGTCATGGACTGTGTTCCGGTCATGCCGCCGGATCTGCGGCCGATGGTGCAGCTGGAAGGCGGCCGTTTTGCGGCTTCAGACCTCAATGATCTGTACCGTCGTGTTTTAAACCGGAACAATCGTTTGAAAAGACTGCTGGATATCGGCGCGCCGAATATGATCGTGCGTAACGAAAAACGCATGCTGCAGGAGGCCGTCGACGTGCTGTTTGACAATGGCAAACACGGCCGCGAAGCCACCGGCACCAACGGCCGGCCGCTGCGTTCGATTTCCAATATTATCGAAGGCAAGCAGGGGCGTTTCCGGCAAAATCTGCTTGGCAAGCGCGTGGATTATTCCGGCCGCTCGGTGATCGTGGTCGGCCCTTCGCTCAAACTGCATCAGTGCGGACTGCCCAAAGAAATGGCGATCGAGCTGTTCAAGCCGTTCATTATTCATGAGCTGGTGGACAGCGGTGAAGCGCACAATATCAAGGACGCCAAACGCAAGATCGAAAACAAAGACGTGGTGGTCTACAACGCTCTGGAAAAAGTCATTAAAGGCCACCCCGTGATGCTCAACCGCGCGCCGACGCTGCACCGTCTGGGCATTCAGGCTTTTGAGCCGGTGCTGGTCGAGGGCAAAGCGATCCAGATCCACCCGCTGGTCTGCACGGCTTTCAACGCGGACTTCGACGGCGACCAGATGGCCGTGCACGTGCCGCTGTCCACCGAAGCGCAGGCGGAGTGCCGCATTTTGCTGCGCGCGGACAACAATATTCTCTCCGCGTCCAACGGCAGTCCGATCATCACGCCGACGCAGGACATGGTTATCGGCCTGTACTGGATGACTATGGAGCGCGCGGCTGACAAAGAAGTCAAAACATTCGACGAAAAGGCCGGGCAATTCCTATATCTGGCCAAGAGCCGTCTGGAGGAAAAAGCGCGGCCTTTTGCGAATATCAACGAGGCGATGAAAGCTTACAATCTGCATATGATCAGAATTCAGCAGCCGATCCGGATTTCCCGCAACAATTTGCTGCTCAATTTTGAGGATGTGATCAGCTTAAAGAAAAACGAAGCCGAGGACAAAGAGCAGCTTGTCAAGGACGAGGACAAATGGATCCGCACGACGATCGGTCGCTTGGTTTTCAATGACGCGATCAGCAAAGTGCTGGAGCATTTCAATAAGCCCAAAGCCAGTTATCTCAATTACCGCATGGATAAAGGCAAGATCCGCAGCCTGATCTCCGAATACTACGATATTTCCGGCGCGCAGGTCACAGCCGAGCTCTGCGATCAGCTGAAAAATATCGGTTTCCATTACGCGACCAAGTCCGGCGTATCGGCCAGCCCGCCGGAATTTGTGGCGCTGGGCCTGAACAAAGCCCGCGACATTGGCAACAGCCGCAAGCAGGTAGCCGCTTTCAACATCAATGCCGGCAAAGAAGAAGAGCGCATCGAGGCAGAAGCCGGTCTGGCGCGCAAAAAACTTAATGACTTCAATGTCCCGCTGGCCAAACTGGAAGAGCCGCTGAACGCTCTGGACGCGCATTTTGCCGTGAAAACGATTTTGCGTGAGCTGCGTTCGCGGCGCGAACTGCTGATCTCCGTGCTGGGCGGAGCGCAGGAAAGATCCGTCAAAGACCGCGTGGAAAGATATGTGTCGCGCATCTCGCTGGATTTTCTGCGCAAGAAAAAAGACGACTATTATTATTTCAAAGACCACAAAGAATATCTGGACAATATGCTGCTGAAACCTCTGGGCGGTTACAAGACTGTGCTGGAGAGTATTTTCCGCGAGGCGCTCAAGACCAAAGAAGCGGCGGATTTTGCGGAGAGCGATTTGCTGAATATTCCCGAAGCGGAAAAAGGCAAGGCCAAGCCGAAAGACAGCACTTACGTCAAAGCGCTCAAAGGCCTGCTGGAAAACCTTTCCCGCAATCTGGAAAGCGTCAAAAAATGCGTGAAAAATGACAAAGGCCAAAATAAGATCGAGGAGTTGGCGGAGATCAAAGCGGACAACAGCAAGCAGGATAATTTTAATGCCAAATCCGTCAAAGAAGCGGTCAGCGAGTTGAAGATCAGCGAGCTGAAATCTCTGCTGGAGGAATTGCAGAAACATTATGCCAAAAATGTCGAGCTGTCCAAAAACGATCAGCCGAAAAAAAGCCTGACCCAAAACGCGATCCGCGAGATCAAGGCCGCGCTGAAAAAAATCACGGGAGTTTACGATCCGGTCAGCGAGAAAATTATTAAGATCGTGACGCCGAAGATCAATTCTTTGAGCGGCGCGCTGGACAAGCTGGAAGATTTTACCGCAGTCGAAAATCTAGACCTGCGCGAATTTCAGGAAGTGTACCGTCTGGACGCGCGGGATGTTTCGGACTTGCTACAAAAAACCTTGAACGACACGAAAAAATATTTGCGGCAGTTTATTGATTCGACGCCGGAAGCCAACGTGGTCAATAAGAAATCGGCGGAAAAACTGCTCGACCGGCTGCTGGCGCGTTTGGAGCGAGACGTACAAAAAGAATCTGGCAGCGCCGGGGAGAAAAACCGGAAAGCCTTGAAGATCTTGAACGGCTTAAACGAACTGGTCAAGGGTCTGGCTGAGCTGAAATCCGTCGAGCCAAATCATGAGCGCAAATCCGACACGCGGCACCGTGAGCGCCTGCAGATACCGCTAATCGTCCTGCGTGGCCAGCAGAGATATTTCAATGTGCTGGTCTCTCTGCACGTGCTGGAAAACCTGCTACAATCGCCGCTGGCGCTGCTGGCCGGCATGGAAAACACTGACGAGGCCGAAAATATTAAGACCAATTTGTACGAACTGCGCAATTGTTTGGAATTCTTGAAGACCGATAAAGAAGCGCGCACGGTGGTTACGGCCTTTGGCGCTTTGCAGTGGCTGAATAATTTGGATAATTACATCGAGCACATGGTCATTTCCAATGACGCGTTGTCCGTGTTGAATAAGCCCAAAACCGCGGTGGACAGCCTGCGCAAGCCGATGGAAGACCTCAACGGGCCGCTGGCCGCTTTGGAAGGCAAAAACGAAGCCGAAGCGAAACTCGACATACCGCGCGGCCTGCTCAGCGACCTGCTGGCGGAAAATCCCGACGGTAAATTGCAGTTAGATAAAATTTTGGACGAACTTGGTCAGGCGGAAGACGAGGAAGAGATCGGCAAATGTCTGGGACAAATGCGCGGCGCGTGGCTGACCGTGCTGGAGCGGCTGGAGGCCTGGAAATCTCGCAATGAATTATTGGCTGACCGCGCCAAACTGAAAATCGGAGGCACGGAAACTCTGCGCGGCAAGGTCGCTTTGCCGCTGGCTCTGATCGAGGCCGTGGATATTGTCGATGTGCTGCTGGGCAAAGAGCAAAAAGGCGACAAGTATTTCCTCGACAGTTATCTCAAGGGAGTCGTCAAAGAAGAGGGTTTGGAAGACACCACGAAAAAAGCTAAAAATGTGCTGGAGAGCTTAAAAGAAATCCTGGTGAAATTCAAGATCATGCCGGAGCTGTGGGGCTATGTCGAACACGGCGAGTCTGGCGAGCAGTTTGAATTCAGCCAGCAGGTGGATAGGTTGCTCAAACCCAAAGAATTGCAGACCGCGCAGACTGAGTTAAGTGAAGCTCTGGAAAATCTGCAAAAAATCATTGACAGCGAAATCTGGACGCGCATCTACAATTATATTGCCGACCAAAAACCGCAGAAATATCAAGAGCTGCGCAAAGCGGTCGACGCGCTGAAACTCCTGCCGGGGCTTTTGAATGCTTTGCAGTTTGAGGAATTCAGCGAAACTCTGAAGGCTCTGGGTAAGACTTTGGAGAGCGACGCCGGCGCGGTCAAGAGTTTGGCCGAGCAAAAAGACAACGGCAGCAAAATTGCCAAAGTCGTGGAGCGTTCGCTCAAAAATCTGAAACGGATCAGAGATTGGAAAAAAGCCGAAGACGACGAGATTGCCGGCGCGATGATCCGCGAGCTAGGGCGCGTGAAAAAAGAGACCGAGGAAAAAGTCAATAACATTTGGCGCAACACGACCGGCGTGGTCACGGAAAAGATGCAGAAAAACCTGGGCGAATACAACAGTGTGTTTATGATGGCCAATTCCGGCGCGCGCGGCAACATCGATCAGGTGCGCCAGCTCTCCGCGATGCGCGGTCTGATGGCCGACGCTAAAGGCCGTCCGGTAAAAGTGCCGATCACTTCCAATCTATATGACGGCATGAGCTTGACGGAATTCTTCATTTCGTCTTACGGCGCGCGCAAAGGTTTGGTGGATACGGCGATGCATACAGCCGAGTCCGGTTACTTGACCCGCCGGCTGGTCGATGTGGCGCAGGACGTGATCATCACCGAGGAAGACTGCGGCACGACTGACAGCATCACCCTGGAGCCGCTGTACGATGAGGACGGTCAGGAGCTGATCTCGCTGCGCAAAAGATTATTCGGACGCGTAGCCGCGGAAACCCTGCACAATCCGGACAACGAAAAAGAAATTTTGATTAAAAAAGGCGAGGTTGTTGACGATCAGGCCGCTAAAAAAATCGAAGCGGCCAGATTCCTGTCGGTCAAAGTCCGTTCACCGCTGACCTGCACTACCCGCGGTGGGATTTGCCGCAAGTGCTACGGCTACGATCTGTCGACCCGCAAGCTGATCAATGTCGGCGAGGCGGTGGGCGTTATCGCGGCGCAGTCTATCGGCGAGCCGGGCACCCAGCTGACAATGCGTACTTTCCATACTGGCGGCGCGGTGCTGGGCGGCGGAGACATGGAAGAAATTGTCGCGCCGCTTGACGGCACGATTTATTTTCATGATCCGGACAGTCCGCAAAAGGCCAAAGATCAGGTGCGCCAGACTTCGATTTTACGCGACGGCAAAGATGTGGATATTTTAGTGCATCCGCTGCTGGTGCACATCAAGCCGCCCAAAGGCAATAAAAGCGTGCTGCGTCTGCTGACTGGCTCCGAGCTGAGTGTCAAGGACGGCCAAAAAGTAAAAAAAGGCGAGCTGCTGGCCAAGCGAGACAAGAGCGTGAAGTATATTTTTGCGATCAACGAAGGCAAGATTTCGTATCACGGCTTTGTGGAAAAACCGGTCAAAAAAGAATACGCTTCCGGCGGTTCGGAAATGATCTCGGTGGCCAACCGCAACGGCTCCCTGTTTATTCATAATTCTGACCAGTCTTTGCGTAAGCTGTACATTGTCGACGCCGATAAAGAGCTGCTGGTCAAGAAGCTGGACTTGGTTGACAATGATGAGGAATTGGCGCCGGGTGTGCGCGCGGAAAGCTCCGGTTTCGTTACGGGCATCACCGAGAACGAGAACGGCACGCTGACGATCCTGCTGGAGCCGGGCGGTGTGTATCCGATCAAATCCGGCGCGCAGCTGTGTGTGCCTGAAGATCAAGCCGTGCAGTACGATCAGGTCATCGCCATCGAAAACGTGGAAGTGCAGGACGCCGGTGACATCACGGCCGGTCTGCCGCGCGTGGAAGAAGTGTTCGAGGCCAGACACCCGCAAAAAGCCGCGGCGCTCTCGGAGATCGACGGCCAGATCGACGCCATCTCGGAGGAGAACGGCCGCCACAAGATTTTGGTGCGCAATAAGAGCCAGAAAAAAATTTACGAGATACCGCTGGGCAGCAAGCTGAACGACCTCTACACCGGCAAACAGGTCAAGATGGGCGAACAGCTGACCAAAGGCCCGATCGATCCACACAATGTCATCACGATTTTGGGCAAAAAAGCGGCGCAGTTGTTCCTGGTCAACGAAGAACTGGGCATTTATTTGCAGCAGGGTGTTTCGACCAACGATAAACACATCGAAGTGATCGTGCGCCAGATGACCAAAAAAGTGCGCATCCGCGAGATCGGCGACAGCCCGTATCTGGTGGATGATTTCGTGGACGTGTTTGACTATGAGGACACGATCAAGAGACTCAAAGAAGATGGCAAAGCTCCGCCGGTTGGCGACCATGTGCTGCTGGGTTTGACCAAGGCTTCGCTGAATACGGACAGCTACATCTCCGCCGCGTCTTTCCAGGAAACGACATCGGTGCTGACCAAAGCCGCGGTATACGGCAAGCAGGACGGCATGGCGGGCTTGAAAGAAAACGTCATCATCGGCAAGCTGATACCGGCTGGTACAGGTTTGCGCCGTTACGAGCATTTAAAATTGCTCTCCAGCGATCCGGAGATCAGCCTTGAGCCGCCGCCGGAAATACTGGAAGAAGAGGTTTTTAAACAGCCGTAATACAAAGACAAACGTTTCGGCAAGGACTGTACGGTCCCTGCCGAAGCGTGTGAGCCGTTCGCTAACTGTTGGTGATTGTGCCTGCCCCTTTTTATGCCTAAGCAACGTTGAATGTTGGTTGCTGTGTTTCACTGCCGTATGTCCAGCTCTGTCCATTGAAACCAAGGTAGTGGGTAACGCCATCTATGTGGAAAGAAACAGGGTTTATGCCGCTGACTTGATAGTCTTCCCCGCCAATATTAATTAAATTATCTTTAAAATTAGCGTCAAAAGTTACTAGCACTGGCATGTCGTCAATGGTTATATTAATGCTGCGCCGATTGTTTTCTCCTCTGGTTACCGCAATACCTTTCATTACTACGGTTGGTTGATAGGTGTTTATTTCTGTGATTATGTCTTTGCCAGCATTATCGATTGTCTCATTGTTCGTAGGTGTTCTATACTCAGGTGTAGAGACGGATTGTGCTGGTTGATTTTGATAACCTACTGCTTGTGCAAACGGTGTGGTAGCGTTTGGTGTTGTTGATTCTTCGGGTGTAGTTGTGGGTGGAGCTGACGGCTGCGGCGTTATTGTCCTCGGTATTTCTGCTTGTGCAGTTGACAGCGGTGGTTCTTCTGGCTCTGCTGCTCCTGGTGATGATGGTTGTCCTGCCTCTTGTGCGCTATTTTCGACTTGCTCAAAATTTAGAGTAAACCTTGAGGTATCTCCTTCTGTTATTATATTTGGTCTTGACGATGCTGCTGTATCTGCTGACGCCAGCGGTGCTGGCTCAGCTGATGCCAAATTTGCTGGCGTTTCCGGTGGTGTTTCTTCTTGTACTGTGTTGCTGCTATCTGACGAGGGTACGGGCTCTGCTGCTAGTTCTTGCAATATACTTCGTGTAGCATCGTCCAACTCTTTTTCTTGATTTTCTTTATCCTTGTTCTCCGCGGCAAGTCGATTAGCGCGAGCCTCGATAAACCGATTAAACTCCGGAGCCAATTTATTGGCTAAAACACTAACATGCACATTACCGCTTTTCTGTTTTTCTGCCAGAAACTCATGCACTATTCGTTCTGATATTCTCCCTTCTCCGATGCCGGATGATAGCGCTTCTGCTAGGGCTGTCTGACTTTCATTTAGCTTATCTTCTGAGCCAGCATTGGCGCTTCTTAACAAGTTAAAGGCGTTATTTAAAATAGTTCTTTGTTGGGATTCGGGCAACCCGTCCAGCAAACCATTGTCTATGGCTGTGTTTAAGGCCTCAAAGTCTGGCGGCTCCTGGCTCATAAGACTGGTTGCCTTGGCCGCTCTTTGTGAGGGAGATGTTTGTGCCATTTCCGCCCGGGCAATTAACTTTAATTGTTCGGGAATGCCAGAACTTTCCTCTTGGTGATCTTCAAAACCCTCAAGATGATCACGGAAGTTCTTTAACTGATCCGGTTTTAATTCTTTTACGATACTTTCAAAACTGCTGCCGGGATCCTTGCGGATTAGCTCAAAAACACTAGTGCGTTCCCGCTGATTGCAGGCTTTCAAAAAGTCATTTAACTTACCGTCCTTTTGCAGTTCATTTATATCCTGCATAGACACAGCGCCGGCATCGCCGTCGCGGTCAAATCTGGCGAGAGTGTTACGCACAAGCGCTGAATCCTCATTACGCACTCCGGTCAGCGCGAACTGGACAGTCATTTCAGGCGCGTTTTTTTGTGTATCTCCTAGCGGATAGTTCCTGATGTTGGTTTCTCCGATCATTATCGGCTTGCCGCTGCGTTCCGCGTTATTTATTTCCTGAAGGAAAGCCTGTTTAAAATCCGTATTCTCCGTATTCTCTATTTGTCCCGCGAGGCTCTCGAGGATCATTTCTTTTTGCGTGTCGCTGAGACTTGGGTTGCTCAAGGCTTGCGTTGTTTCGCGGGCGGTATTCTTTTGGTCGCAGCCATCGAGCAGACCGGCATTTATCAGATAGGTTAATTTATTTTCCGTCCTAGATTCACTGATGGTAGTAGCGGAACCGCCGTTAGCGGAATATTCGCGTTCACTGCTGATAGATATAGCTATCCTTTGGCCAGGATCTTGCAAACACTCACTGAATATCTTTTGCCTGTCTGCAGGCGACATTTGTCCGATTAAGCTTTTAAATGCTTCTGGATTTTTGAGCTCATTATAGATCGGATTGCTTGGGTCGGATTCCATTCCGCGGTACAAATTTAACGCTTCTGTAGCGCTTAAATGCGGAATATCATCTTTAGTGATCTTTCCGTCTTTGGTGGAGCCAACCTCGGCTCGGTCAAACTTATCAATATCGACGGTGTTCTTAACGGTCGTAAAAGCAGCGTTGTCGGTTTGCAGAAATTGCCTAACTGCTTCTTTGGTTTCTTTTTTAGTGAAAACGCTAGGATTATTATTGATTTTATTCAGTATATTAGTCATGCTTAAACGTACTTCCGGCTTGTTACTATCTAACCCGGCTTTAATAAAATCAGCGCGAGTTTCCGGGAGCAGACGATCAATAAATTCCTCCTGGTCGCTTTTAGGCATCCTACTGAATTCATCCAAAGAAATTTGACCATCTTGATTAGAGTCAATCTCCTTTGTTCCAAATTTCTTAGATGTAGATTCTGTCCAAAAACCATCATTGTTATTGATCTGTTGGTTGTTCGCTATATTTCGCCTGTCTGCTGTTATGTTAGTGAATGAACCGCTATTAATATTTATATTCATAATTCCCTCCTGAATTTTTTTAAACACCAAATGTCAACCGACCGCTTTAGCGGCGTTCAACATTCGCTGTTTTTTAGGAGAAAGAAAATAGAGAAAGGAAAATACTATATTTTTCGCGTACCTACACGAAAAATTGGGGGGGGGGGGGGGTAACTATTAGTCAATATTAAATTCAAAAATTTTGGCATTATAAAACTCCAGTTTTTTGTTTCTTTGTTTTTTCGCGGCGGGGAATATCTTTACCTGCGTGCGCCGAGAATAGAGACGTAGCATGCTACGTCTCTATCCGGTAAAATATTCCCTGCCGCTATAGCACGCTTACGGCAAAATATTCGCTCTCAAAATATCCATCAAAAAAACAAACATTTTCTATTTTTTTGTTCTACTTAGCGTGGCAAATATTTTACCCGGAGCGGACGTAACCTTCAGTGCTACGCCGTGTCCGCGAGGGTAAAGATATTTGCCGCGCTTTAGTTATATACCCCGTCCATTTAATATTTGCCGCGCACATGTAAGTAAATATACTTACCCTCTAAAACTCACAAGAAAGTAATTACCCACTTATCGTAAAAATATACCTTTGAAATGCATCGAATTTTGCCGTTGTTTTTTGCGGTGGAATTTTTCGGTTTGTCATTTTCCGCCAAAAATGGTAAAAAATAGGCTCTAATTTTGTTGGTGAAAGGAGCAAAAAATGGTCAGTTACAAAGAATTGGGTTTGGTTAATACGCGGGAGCTGTTTGCCAAAGCGGTCACGGGAGGTTATGCGCTGCCGGCCTACAATTTCAATAATCTCGAGCAGTTGCAGGCGATCATTCAGGCTTGCGTGGAGACTAAGTCGCCGGTGATCTTGCAGGTATCCAGCGGCGCGCGCCAATACGCCAATCAAACCCTGCTGCGCTACATGGCGCAGGGCGCGGTGCAGTATGCTCGGGAGCTGGGCTGCGCGATACCGATAGTCCTGCATCTTGACCACGGTGATACTTACGAACTGTGCCAGAGTTGTATCGAGTATGGTTTTTCCTCTGTGATGATCGACGGTTCGCATCACCCTTATGCGGAAAATGTTGCCCTGACTAAAAAAGTCGTGGAGTACGCGCATCAGCACAATGTGACTGTGGAAGGTGAATTGGGCGTGCTGGCCGGCGTCGAGGATGAGGTTTCCGCTGAGACGCACACGTATACCCGTCCTGAAGAGGTCGAGGATTTTGTCCGGAAAACTGACGTGGATAGTCTGGCGATCTCGATCGGCACCTCACACGGCGCTTTTAAATTCAAGCCCGGGCAAAAACCGCAGATCCGTTTGGATATTTTGGCGGAGATCGAGAAACGCATTCCGGGTTTTCCGATCGTTCTGCACGGCTCGTCGTCCGTGCCGCAGGAATACGTGGAGCTGATCAACAAATATGGCGGCAAAATGGAAGCGGCGATCGGCATTCCCGAGGAGCAGCTGCGCGCGGCCGCCAAATCCGCGGTTTGCAAAATAAACATTGATTCCGACGGGCGTCTGGCCATGACCGCCGCGGTGCGCAAAGTTTTTGCCGAAAAACCGGCTGAATTTGACCCGCGCAAATATCTCGGCCCGGCCAGAGATTTATTAAAAGAGCTGTACAAACGCAAAAATATTGAGGTGCTGGGTTCGGCAAATAAAGCATAATACTCTGCGCGATAGGTGCCGGGTATTATTTTTTTAATTTTTAAAAAAACAAATTAGTGATTTTGTCTGCCAATAATTTTCTGCGCTTCTTCCGCTACTACGGCGGCGTTTTGCGGACTAGTTTGGGCGATCCAGTTAAAAACCGTTTCCAAACTGTTGATAAATTCCGGCAGGACAAATACAGAATAAATTTTCATAGGAGATGGTGTTTTTTCCTAAAATCCGCCAAAGCCTTTTTGGCAGGGATTGCTTTGCCGTCTTTTAACTCGGTCAGTCCTTGCTGGATTTTCTGCACATTACGCAAATATTCCAGCGTGTCCAGCATACTTTGATAAGATTCCGCGTCCTGCACCACCACTTCCGCGCTGCCGTTGATAGTGATAATAGTCGGCCGCTGGGTTTCCTTGATGTGTTTGATAATCTCCGCGGTATTACGCTTAAATGTGCTAAGCGGCTTTATGTCCTGGACTATATTCATTTTCGCTCCTTATTTAATATTTTATTTAGTGCTTAATATTATATACTAAAAAGTGTTTTTGTCAAAAGCAAAATTAAAAGGGGCCGCGCAAGCCCCTTTTAAATCCCACAATACTTACTTATTTGCCCATTACAGTTCCAGCAGCTGTTTAGGCATTTCGCTGGCCGTCCAGATACTCTCATTGTTAAAAACATCCGGATCTGGTATCTGATTATCACCACCGGTCAGATACTTGCCGCTGCCAAAATCTGTGGGGTCAGGCAATAACTCTTTCGTTTTGGCAATATCAAACTCCGCTTCGAGAAATCCTATCCCGTCTTTTATGCCGCGCCTCAAAACTTCTCATTGTTTCGTTGCCTTTTTAACCAAAAAATGGTAAAAAATTAAATCTTTCACCAAGGGGAGAAAAATAAAAATGCTGACCGCTGATTTAAAAAAAATGGAGCAGGGCAACTCGATCTTTGAAAGAGAAGTCAGAAAACTTAACGTGCCGGTCTGCAGGCTGTTCCTGGACGAACAGGGGCAGGCCGCGCCGGTTGTTTTTAATCCCGAGGGCAAGCCGCTGAATACCGGAAACGCCGGACCGGTGGCCGCGGAATTCAGCCATATAGTCAAAGCCAGCGACAACCGGCTTTTGACCGCCAAAAGAAAAAATTTGAGTCCGGCGCTGGACCGGCGCGTGGCCGTGCTTTTTTCCGGCGGACCGGCGTCCGGCGGGCACAATGTCGTGGCCGGACTGAAAACCGTGCTGGGCGGGCAAAACACCTTGCTGGGCGTGCGTGGCGGGCCAAAAGGTTTGCTGGAAGGAAATTTATTTACGATTGCCAGTAAAGATGTAAAACGGATTTTAAATACCGGCGGTTTTGATTTTTTAGGTTCAGACCGCACCAAAATAAAAACCCCCGAACAGTTTGCGCAGGTCAAAAAAGTCTGTGCCGAAAATAAACTGAACGCGCTGGTCATTGTCGGTGGCGATGATTCCAATACCAACGCAGCGCTGCTGGCTGAGTATTTGTATCCAGAGGTGCAGGTGATCGGCGTGCCGAAAACCATTGACGGCGATCTGCAGGTTGGCAAATTTCTGCCGATCTCTTTTGGTTTTGACACCGCGACGAAAATTTACGCCGAGCTGGTCGGCAATATTTTGCAGGACACGCCGTCCTCGCGCAAGTACTGGCATTTCATCAAGCTGATGGGACGCGCGGCTTCGCATGTGGCGCTGGAAGTGGCTTTGCAGACGCGGCCGGCGGCTGTTCTGATTTCCGAGGAGATCGCCGCTAAAAAAATCCCCCTGCGGAAAATTGTCGACGGTATCGCGCAGACCGTGATCCGGCGCGCCAAAAAAGGCATCCGGCACGGTGTGGTGGTTATTCCCGAGGGTTTGATCGAGTTTATTCCGGATTTGACCGCTCTGCTGAGGACGCTCAACCATTTGATGGCGCGGCATGCTTCCAGTTTGAAAAATTTAACGCTGGCCAAACGCCGCGAATTTGCCGCCAAAGAGTTAAGTCCCGAACAAGCCGCGCTTTTCAAGTCTCTGCCGGATTATCTGCAGGAGATGCTTTTGCTGGACCGCGACTCACACGGCAATTTGCAGGTCTCGCAGATCCCCACCGAAAAGCTGCTGATCGACATGACGGCGGCGCGCGTTAAACAGCTCTCGCCCGCCACGCCGTTCGCCGCGAACAGCCACTTTTTTGGCTATGAAGGCCGCTGCGGCGCGCCGTCGCTTTTTGACGCGGCGTTCACTTTCAATTTGGGCTTGATCGCCGGTTCGCTGATCCTGGACAACCGCACCGGCTACATGGCCGCTTTGAGTGATCTAAATAAAGGCGGCCGCGTGCTGGCCATTCCGCTGACCGGCCTCATTAATGTTGAAAAGCGCCACGGTCAGGACGAAATGGTTATCGAAAAAGCGCTGGTCAAAATAAATTCTCCGGCTTTCAGGTTTTTGGCGGCGCGGCGCCGGGCTTGGAGCGCGGCCGATCTGTTTACTTCGCCGGGGCCGCGGCAGCTCTGGGGTCCGGCCTCCAACCAGGTGCCGGTTTCCGTGGCGCTCAATCAGGGTTACGCCGACCTGAGTTTTAAGTTATAATATAATATTAGAGGGTAAAGTTTATGGCAGAAGAAGAGCTGGAAAATAAAACCGGCACGCCGTCGGAAGAACCTAAAGAACACAACTCCCCGTTTGCCGAAGACGAGGCGTCCTTGTCCGGCATGGTGTCGTCTGTGCTGAAGCCGCAGGATGAGAAAGAACGCGAAAAGATCGAAAGAGAATTCAAAAAACGCCAGGAACGCTTGGAGCGGCAAAAAAACGGCGCGGGTTTTGCCTGGAAGACCTTGCTGGCCTGGCTGCTGATCGTTGCCGCCGCGGCGCTGATTTGGTTTGCTGTGCAGCCGTTCAAAACTGCCGCGGTTAAATCGTGGCAGAAGATAATTTACGCCCGTCCGTCCAAAAATCTGGCGGTGCTGAAACACGATCAGCTGGTTTTTGAAGATACTTTCCGCTTCAAAGCGAGTACCAATTTGCTGGCCGACAAAGCCACGCTGATCATTTCCCGCGGCTCCAAACATGAAAGCATCGCTGGCAAAATTGTTTCCCGCGACGACCGGACTCTGGTCTGGGAATTTCTGGCCAGCCGTTTGGCCAAAGGCAATTATACTTACAAGGCGTATTTCAAAAATACGGCCGACGCTCAATTAAAAGAAATTCATGGTGTTTTTGAGGTAAAATAATCGATATAAAGACAACTTATCTTAAAAAGGGGGAATTCTATATGTATCGAAAAATTCTATTGGTTTGGGTTTTGCTGGTCAGTTTGGTTTTGGCGCTGGGCGACAAACCGGCTGCCGCCGCCACCGCCGTGCCGCGCGGGGAAGAGCCGCTGGAGAATTTGAGCGTTGATCGCTTGTACAGCCGCGCCTATGCGGAATACGGCGCCGCTCTGGATATGATTTATGCCGAGCAGAACAGGAGAGCGATCGAAGCCTTGAGTTTATTCCTGGAAAAATATCCTGACGATTCGCGCTGTCCGGACGCGCGGTATTTTTTGCTGGTGGTTTACGGTCGCAATAATCAGCCGCGGGAACAGGTGGAGCTGGCGGACGCTTATTTTGCCGGAGAGCCTACGGATAACGCGCTGACCGACTCGGTCAAGCTAGAGAGTTTATCCGCTTATATTTGGACCCAGAATTTAGCCACGGCCAATCTGCTGTACAGCGAACTGTTAGAGAAATATCCGACCAATAATTCAGTCTTGGCCCTGGCGTATCAGCAGTATTTACCGGCTTTGCGTTTGGCGAGAGACCTGACTGGTCAGAAAGAGGTGTTTAATTTTTTCCGCGCGGACAATAACCGCCAGTATCTAAAAAACCCCAACAATTATTATATTTTTACCTATGAGCTGGCAATGATCTATTTTAACGAAGGCGATTTTAAGTCCGCCCGGCCTTTGCTAGCAGAGGTTGCGGCGCAGAAAGAAAACCGCGTGCTCGAAAATTTTGCTGATTCGGCGGAAAGTTATATGAAAAATCTGCCAAATTAGGTTATACTTAAAAACATAATGCAGAAAATTTTTATTACCGGCGGCGCCGGTTTTATCGGCTCACATCTGGCGGAAGTTTATATTAACGAAGGGCACAGCGTGGTGGCTCTCGATGATCTTTCCACCGGACGGGAAGAAAATGTCGCGCCGCTGACGGCCTCCGGCCGGTTTAAGCTGGTCAAAGGCTCGGTGCTGGATTCCGGAATTGTTGATGAGCTGGTGCGGGACTGCGCGATTTGTTATCATCTGGCCGCGGCGGTGGGCGTTTACACGATCGTGGAAAAGCCGCTCAATTCGCTGATGACCAATCTCAAGGGTACGGAAGTCATTTTGGCGGCGGCGGACAAATATCAGAAAAAAATTCTCATTGCTTCGACCTCAGAGGTTTACGGCAAGAGCAATAAATTTCCTTTTAGCGAGGCGGACGACACGGTGCTGGGCGCGACAGACAAATCTCGCTGGTCTTACGCTTACGCTAAAGCGGTCGATGAATTTATGGCGCTGGCTTATCATCAGGAGAAAAAACTGCCGGTGGTCGTGGTCAGGTTTTTTAATACAGTGGGGCCGCGGCAGACTGGACGCTATGGCATGGTGATCCCCAATTTTGTGCGGCAGGCGCTGCTCAATGAGGACATCACGATTTTCGGCGATGGTCATCAGTCGCGCTGTTTTACTTATGTCGGCGACGCGGTTGACGCTATTAAACGTCTGGCCGGGACGCCCCGCGCGATCGGGCAGGTCATCAATGTTGGCAACAACAGCCTGGAAATTTCGATCGAGGATTTGGCCAAAAAAATTATTGAATTGACCGGCAGTAAATCTAAATTGACTTATGTTCCCTATGCTAAGGCTTATCCGCTGGGCTTTGAAGATATGGAACGCCGCGTGCCGGATCTTTTTAAAATAAAAGAACTGATCGGTTTTCAGCCGAAAGTGCAGTTAGACGAAATACTAGAGTTAGTTATTGCGGATAAGAAAAAGAAATTAGGCGATCTGTACAAGTACTAAATATGGTATTGCGCGGCAAAAACGTAAAAGACATTTTGCGGACTAAACTTAAATAAGGAGATCAGGAAATGTTAGCAGCTAAAATAAAAGACCAAAGCGTGAAAGTCGGCATAATTGGCATCGGTTACGTTGGTCTGCCGCTGGCGTGTTCGTTTGCGGAAGCTGGTGTGCGCACTGCCGGCTTTGATCTGAGCCGGAACAAAGTGGACAGCCTCAACAAAGGCGCGAGCTATATTCCTGATGTGCCGTCCGAAGTAGTCCGGGAACTGGTCTTGAATAAAAAAATTTTGAGCGCCTCGACGGATTTTGCCGGTTTGCGGGAAATGGACGTGGTCTTTATCTGTGTGCCGACGCCTTTTGACAAACACAAAGCGCCTGATCTGGCCTGCGTGCGTAACGCGGCGGAATCCGTGGCCCAAACTTTGCAAAAAGGCCAGCTGATCGTTTTGCAGTCCACAACTTATCCGGGGACGACCGAAGAAGTCGTGCTGCCAATTCTGGAAAAAACCGGCCTCAAAGCTGGCCAGGATTTTTATCTGGCTTTTTCGCCGGAGCGCATCGACCCGGGTAATAAAAAATTTAACGCGCACAATACGCCGAAAGTTGTGGGCGGTATTGATAGGGAGTCGACCAAATTGACGGCTGATCTTTTCCGCGTGTTTATTGACGCGGACAAGGTGCACGAGGTCTCCTGTCCCAAGACCGCCGAAATGTGCAAGATTTTGGAAAACACTTTCCGCGCGGTGAATATCGCGCTGGTCAATGAAATGCTGATGCTTTCCGAGCGCATGGGTATCAATATTTGGGAAGTGATCGAGGCAGCCAGCACCAAGCCTTTTGGTTTTATGCCGTTTTATCCCGGGCCCGGTGTCGGCGGGCATTGTATTGCGGTCGATCCTTTTTATTTGTCGTGGAAAGCGCGCGAGTACGATTTTTTCACGCGCTTCATTGAGCTGGCTGCCGATACCAATATGAACATGCCGTATTATGTGCTAGACCGCCTGCGCAAGCTCTTGAGCGTTTCCGGCAAAAATATCAGCGGCGCGAAAATATTGGTACTGGGCGCGGCTTTCAAGAAAGATATTGACGACTGCCGCAACTCCGTGGCTTTGTATCTCATCAAGCTGCTGGAAGACGCCGGCGCGGATGTGCTTTACAATGACCCTTACGTGCCGAAATTTAAATTTGAGCATGAGCTGTATGCTGCCAGCAAAAATCCGCGCGAATATGTGTCGCAGGATCTGACGCCCGGGCTGTTAGCCAGTGTGGATTGTGTTTTAGTGGCGGTGGCGCACAGCGCGTATGATTTTAATTTTATTCTGAAAAATTCCAGGCTCGTTTTCGATCTGGTCAATGGCGCGCGGGGCCGTCAGGCGGAAAATCTGCATAAATTATAGGGAGCAAAATATGGAAATTTTTCTCCTGCCGACGCTGACGGTTTTTATTTTGACGCTGCTGACCGTGCCGCTGGTCAAGAGGCTGGCCTGGAAATTAAATATTGTCGATAAACCGGAAGCCCGCAAACTGCAGACGGATACTATTCCTCTGCTGGGCGGCCTGGGTATGCTGATCCCTTTTGTGCTAGGGCTGTGTTTTTTTTATAAAGGCGCGACAGACCTTAATCTGAAAGCGGTGGTGTTTTGCGCGGCGCTGATCGCGCTGCTGGGGCTGTGCGATGACAAATACGGCTTGACCTGGAAAACCAAATTGGCCGGCCAGTTGGCGGTGTCCGCGCTGTTGGTTTTTGGTTTCGGTATCAAAACTTCTTTTATGGAGCTGGATATTTTAAATAGTCTGGTCTCAATTTGCTGGCTGGCTTTTATCACGAACTCGATCAATTTGCTGGACAATATGGACGGCTTGGCCGCCGGAGTTTCAGCGCTCGCGGCGTTTTTCTTTTTTCTCCTGTCTTATAAAGCCGGACAGCCAGATTTGGCGATGTTCTGCGTGCTGCTGGCGGCCTGCGCGCTGGCTTTTTTGAAATACAATTTTTCGCCAGCTTCGATTTTTATGGGCGATCTCGGCTCTTTGTTTTTGGGTTTTACTCTGGGCGCGGTGGCCATCCTTTTGCAGGTCAGGGAGATCAGCAACTGGGAGATTGTGCTTTGGCACAGTGAGTTTTTTCAGCGTTATGAATATATTTACGAAGGTATCAGTGTTTTGATCCCTCTGTTGGTGCTGGCGGTGCCGATTTTTGACACGCTGCTGGTCATGGTTCTGCGCACGCTTAACGGACTGGGGATTTTTACGCCCGGCCGTGATCATTCTTCGCATCGCTTAGCGCGGATGAAAGGTTTCGTGCAGCGCAGGCTGGATAAGCTGATCTTGTTTTATCTGCGTTTAGCCGGCCCGCGCCGTCCGACCCGCCAGACGGTTTTGCGGGGAGTCGCGCAGGCGCGCACGGCCTTGCTGCTTTACGCCTGCGCCGCTTTGATCGGCGGCGGCACGCTGCTGCTGGCGCAGTTATCCCTGCGCGGCCTTTTGGTTTTTACGGTGATTGTTGCGGCGGCGGCCTTTTTCAGCGCGTATAAACTCGGTCAAGTGCTGGTCTACCGGAAAAAATTATAAACATGGTAAAAAAAGGAGGATATATGCAGACAATATTATTGGTGTTAGTACCGGTGCTGATCGGCGTAGTCGGTCAGTTGTTTTTAAAGAAAGGCATGGCCGTGGTCGGGCAGTTTGATTTCACCGCTCTGCCGCAGCTCCTGCCGCAGTTTGCGCGCGCTTTTACTAACCCGTGGGTCTTTGCCGGTTTTGCTTTTTATTTTTTGTCGTCGCTATTCTGGATGGTCGTGCTCTCCCGCGTGGAATTAAGCGTGGCTTATCCGATGCTCAGTCTGGGCTATGCGGTTGTGCTGCTGGCTTCGTTTTTTCTCTTTCAAGAAGCTGTTTCGCCGGCGCGCTGGCTAGGCGTGCTGGTCATCATGCTGGGCGTCGTTTTGATCTCGCGCAGCTGATGAAACTGGCGCGGGGGCAGGAATACGATTTTTCCCGCATAGTGGCGGAGCTGACCGCTCTGAATTATCACCGGGTGGAATTAGTTGTCGACCACGGTGAACTGGCCGTGCGCGGCGGTATCATCGATATTTATCCGCAGGGTTACGTTACGCCGCTGCGGCTGGAATTTCTGGACAATTTGCTGGAATCGATCCGCTCTTTCAATATTCAGGATCAGCGTTCTTTGAGCCGGCTGGACGCCGCGGAGATCAACGCCTATCAGCCGCTGCCTGACGCGCTGACCCGCGATACGGATTTTCGGGAAAGCGAGGATTATCTGCTGCCGGATTTTCAGCCGGGCGATTATGTGGTGCATGAAAATTACGGCGTCGCAATTTTTCGCGGCCTGAAGTACAAGCGTGAACATTCGGTGGCCGGTGAGTATTATGAACTGCAATTTGCGGATACGCAGACGGTCTTTGTGCCGCTCACGCAGTCTAAGCTCCTGCACCGTTATTCCGCTGGCGATCTGCGTCCGGCGCTGACTAATTTGAGCTCCGGTTCCGGCGCCTGGGAAAAGGCCCGGCAAAAAGCCAGGACTGCGGCGAAAAATATTGCGCTGGAGTTGTTTAATCTCTACCGCCTGCGCAAAATGACCAAAGGCTGGGCCTGTCCAGAAGACACCGAGCAGCAGTTATTGGTGGAGACGGATTTTCCTTTTACGGAGACGCCAGATCAGATCAAGGCGATTACGGCGGTCAAGCAGGATATGGAAGCTGCTTTTCCGATGGACCGCTTGATCTGCGGCGATGTGGGTTTTGGCAAAACGGAAATCGCCCTGCGCGCGGCTTTCAAAATGGCTATGGCCGGCCGGCAGGCGGCGGTGCTGGCGCCGACGACAATTTTGGTCAGCCAGCATTATCATAATTTTCAAACGCGTTTCAAAAACTACGCGCTGGATATTCAAATGTTGTCGCGTTTTCACACACCGGCAGAGAACCGCAACGTCATCAAAAAATTAAAATCCGGCCAGACCAATATTGTGATCGGTACGCACCGTTTGCTGCAAAAAGACGTTGCTTTTCAAGACCTCGGCCTGCTGGTAGTCGACGAAGAGCAGCGTTTTGGCGTGGAGCACAAAGAGTTCATCAAAAAACTGACGGTCAATGTGGATATTCTGACGCTTTCGGCCACGCCGATACCGCGCACACTGTATCTTTCGCTCTCCGGTATGCGCGATATCAGCATTTTGCGCACGCCGCCCAAACACCGTCGGCCGATCAAAACTATTCTGGCCGAGTACGCGCCGGAGAAATTAAAAGCGGCCTTAGACCGCGAGCTGGAACGCGGCGGGCAGATTTTTGTTTTGAACAATGACATAAAATCTTTGCCTTACTGGCAGACCAAAATTCAAGAACTTGTGCCCGCCGCGCGTGTTGTCCTCTCGCACGGCAAGATGCCAAAACAAAAACTAGAGCAGGCCGTGCTGGATTTTGTCGAAAGACGGATGGATATTTTGCTCTGCACGACGATCATCGAGAACGGCATTGATATTCCGGGCGCGAATACGATTATTGTTTTAAACGCTGATCATTTTGGGCTGGCGCAGCTGCATCAAATCCGCGGCCGCGTGGGGCGTGGCGCGCAACAGGCTTATGCTTATCTGTTTTATCCAGCCGCGGCGGTTTTAAATCCGGACGCCACGGCCAGGCTGCACGCGCTCAAAGAATTCACGATGCTCGGCGCGGGCTATCGTCTGGCGATGCGCGATTTGGAGATCCGCGGCTCAGGAAATATTTTGGGCGCCCAGCAGTCCGGTTTTGTCCAAAATGTCGGCTTCACTCTGTACAATAAGATGCTGGAAGACTCGGTGCGCGAAGTGCGCGGCGAAAAAATTGAGGAGGAGCAGATTTTCCGCCTGCCCACCAGACAGGAAAATTATTTACCGCGGGATTATATGGAAGAAGAAATTTTGCGCATTTCTTTTTACCGCCGGATCATGGACTCTAAAACCGCGCAGGATGTGGAAAATATCGAGCAGGAATTGATCGACCGTTTTGGCCGCCTGCCGCAGCCGTCGATTAATTTGCTGCAGGCGATCAAAGAGCAATTGAGTTTAAGCAAAACGCGCCATTTGAAATAAAGTGCGCCTGACACGAGGACTTACGTCGTCTACTCCGTAGACTCGTAGGTCTCACTTCACGTCGCTCCTTTCAGTCACTTGTGAAGTTCGACACGCGCTCCGCGCTTGTGCTCCATCAGTGTTAGGGAGACATTCTGTTCACTTAAATAACTAAAGAAAGATACGATGAAAAAAAGTGCGCCTGACACGAGGACTGCGCGCTCCGCGCTTGTGCTCCGCCAGTGTTAGGGAGACACTCTATTTACTCAAACAACTTATAATGTCTAATGACTTTGATTTATTGATAGGAGTCGAACATGCGACATCCAGCTCCGGAGGCTGACGCTCTCTCCACTGACCAGAACTTAACAAGCATACGAAGTATGCGAAGTTAAGTGAGGGTAACAAGCCCACGCAGTGGGCGCCGTTTGCTACAGGCGCAGAAAAAGAATATTATGATGAAACAAAGTGCACCTGACACGAGGACTGCGCGCTGACGCGCTTGTGCTCCATCAGTGTTAGGGAGACATTCTGTTCACTTAAACAACTAAAGAAAGATACGATGAAACAAAGTGCGCCTGACACGAGTCGAACGTGCGACATCCAGCTCCGGAGGCTGACGCTCTATCCACTGAGCTACAGGCGCAAAAGACAATCAAGTTTATCATGAAAATGTATTGGCATAAACAACACTGCC
>JAIRWS010000036.1 GCA_031268855.1 Candidatus Margulisiibacteriota bacterium
GAGCCGCGCCAGCAGCAGCTCGACGATCTGGCGGATCTCTTTTTTGGTCAGCTGCCGGAATAAAATAATGTCGTCAATGCGGTTTAAAAATTCCGGCCGGAAAACATTTTTGAGCGCGGTCTGCAATTTTTCTTTCATTTTTTCGTAAGAGATGGCTTCTTTATCTTTGTCCGCCACAAAACCGAACGCCGCTTTACCCTGCTCCTCGGTGCCGGCGTTCGTGGTCATAATGACCACCGCGTTTTTGAAATTGGCCGTGCGTCCCTGCGAATCCGTCAACTGGCCGTCGTCCATGACCTGCAGGAGAATATTAAAAACTTCAGGATGCGCTTTTTCAATCTCATCCAGCAGAATGACCGAGTAAGGACTGCGGCGCACCTGCTCGGTGAGCTGGCCGCCCTCTTCGTAGCCGACATAGCCGGGCGCCGCGCCGATCAGCCGCGAGACATTAAATTTTTCCACGTACTCGGACATGTCGATGCGGATCATTTTGTCCTGCGAGCCGAATAAAAATTCAGCCAGCGTGCGCGCTAGCTCGGTCTTGCCCACACCGGTCGGCCCCGCGAATAAAAACACGCCGGACGGCTTATTGGGATCGGACACTCCGGCTCTGGCGCGGCGTATGGCTTCGGATACCGCGGCGATAGCGTCACCCTGGCCGACAACACGCTTGTGCAGCTCGGTCTCCATTTGCAGAAGTTTTTCCGATTCCTTCTGCTCGATGCGCGCGGCCGGTATGCCTGTCCAGTCAGCAATAATGCCGGCGATATCCGCCTCGGTCACCGCGACAGTAGTCGAGCCGTGCGACGCTTTCCACTCGGCGGTTTTTTCCGCCAGAGTTTTTTCCACGTCCGCGCGGCGGTTGTTGATCCGCTCCAGCTTGGCCTTGTCCGCGATCTGCGTGATAGAGGCCTGCTCTTTTTTGAGCAGCTCCAGTTCTTTTTTAAGTTTTTGGATTTCCGGCGGCAGCGAAATAGAAGCCAGGCGCACTTTCGCCGCCGCTTCGTCCATGACGTCGATCGCTTTGTCCGGCAGGAAACGCTCGGTGATATAACGTCTGGACATATTGACCGCGGCCAGTATCGCGGCGTCCGTGATCTGCGCGCGGTGATGCGCTTCGTAGCGGTCGCGCAGGCCTTTGAGTATCTCGATAGTGTCCTCCACGCTCGGCTGGTCGACATGGATCGGCTGAAAACGCCGCTCCAGCGCGGAATCTTTTTCTATATATTTGCGGTACTCGTCCAGCGTCGTGGCGCCGATACACTGTATTTCGCCGCGGGACAGCGCCGGTTTCAAAATATTGGCCGCGTCCATCGCGCCTTCAGCGGAGCCCGCGCCGACCAGATTGTGGATCTCGTCAATGAAAATCATCACGCGGTCATTCGCGCCGCGGATCTCTTCCATGACGGCTTTGATCCGCTCCTCAAATTCGCCGCGGTGCTTCGTGCCGGCGATCATGCCCGCCAGATCCAGCTCGATAACCCGTTTTTGCTGTAAGGTTTCCGGTACTTCACCGCCGACGATTCTCTGCGCCAGACCTTCCACAATAGCGGTCTTGCCCACGCCCGGGTCGCCGATCAGCACCGGATTATTTTTGGTGCGGCGGGAAAGGATACGGATCATACGGTCGATCTCTTTTTCACGACCAATGACCGGATCGAGCCGCGCTTGATAAGCCAGCGCGGTCAGGTCACGGCCAAAAGTTGTCAAAGCCGTGCGTTCCTCGGCGGGCGAATTTTGAAAATAGGATTCATTAATGTTTTTGGACTTGCGGGTTTTGCGGTCACCAAAACGGTCATTAACGGCCTTGACCGCGGATTCCAGAGTAATATTGTTTTTATGCAAAACCTGCGTGGCCAGGCCCTCGTTCTCACGCAGCAAGCCCAGCAAAATATGTTCCGGCCCGACATATTTGTAGCCGAGCTGCGCGGCGGTTTGATAGGCCAGCTCCAGCGCTTTTTTAGCGCGCGGTGTGAGCAGGATCGGCCGGTTGGCCGGGATTTTATTATTACTCTGGCCGACCAAAATCTCAACATCGGAAAACGCCTTGACCAGATCCAGCCCCAGATCTTTGAGCGTTTGCGTGGTGCTGCTTTCCGACTTGATCAGTCCCAGCAGCAGATGCTCGGTGTCAATGGCCTTGTGCCCCAGCCGGCGCACTTCCTCGGCGGCCAGATATAGCACGCGGTTGGCCGTGTTGGAAAAATAATCAAAGATCCGGTCTGGCCGCCGCTGGCCAAAAATCTGATTCAAAAAACTGCGCAGCTCCGGCGGCAGATCCAGATCGTCAAAACTATTAAAATTATCCAGCTCGCTCATTTTTCACAAACCTCGCTATTCTGGCCAACGCCTCTTTGAGCAGGGAGATTTCCGCCGCGTAGCAGCAGCGCACAAAACCCTCGCCGCCCGCGCCGAAAACATTGCCGGGCACGACCGCGACCTTTTCCCGCTGTATCAACTTTAACGCGAAATCTTCAGAAGTCAAACCGGTCGGGCGAATATCCACAAAAAGATAAAACGCGCCGGACGGCTCAGCGAATGGCAGACCGATTTTCTGCACAGCGCTGACCATAAAGTTGCGCCGCCGCAAATACGAACGGCGCATTTTTTCCACCTCGTCCCGGCAGGACTGCAACGCCTCGATCGCGCCGTACTGGGACATGATCGGCGCGCAAATCGCATAATATTGATGCAGTTTAATAACCTGCCGCATCAACTCCGCCGGACAGCAGATATAGCCGATGCGCCAGCCGGTCATCGCAAAGGCTTTGGAAAAACCATTGAGAATAATCGCGCGCTCTTTCAGGCCGGGCAGCGCGCCGATCGAGAAATGCGGTTCGCCATAAACCAGCTCCGCATAAACTTCGTCGGAGATGACCCAAATATCCTGTTTTTTGGCCAGCGCGGCGATTTTTTGCAGCTCGCTTCTGGGCATAACCGCGCCGGTCGGGTTATTGGGCGAGCAAATAAACAGCGCTTTGGTGCGGGGTGTGAGGAGCTTGGCGATCTCTTGCGCGCGCGGAATAAAATTTGTCCGGGCGGTGTTCAGACTGACCGCGCGCCCGCCCGCCAGCTCGATCAGCGGCTGATACGACACGTAGCAGGGTTCCGCCACGATAACTTCGTCGCCAGGATTGAGAATAGAACGCAAAACCAGATCGACGGCTTCGCTCACGCCAAAAGTTATCAGCAACTCGCTTGCGGGATCGTAGCTCAATTTGTATTTGGTCAAATATTTGGCGATTTCCTGACGCAATTCAAGCAAGCCCCAATTGGACGTGTAGGACGTGCGGCCTTTTTCCAGCGCGTAAAACGCTTTCTCGCGGATACTCCACGGTGTGACAAAATCCGGCTCGCCAACGCCCAGCGAAATAATATCTTTCCGGCCAATGATGAGGTCAAAAAAACGGCGAATACCCGAAGGCGGCATCCGGCTGACAACCTGCGAATATTTAGCGGAACGCTCCATGCGGCCTCTTTACGGCGCGACTTCCAGACGGGAAGATTTTTCTTTGCCGGAAAGCACCGCGCCGTTTTCTTTGTACTTTTTCAAAACAAAATGCGTTTTCGTGCCGCGCACGCCGTCTAAAGGCGCCAGTTTTTCGGAAACGAAAAACGCGACCTCTTTTAAAGTTTTGCCTTCGAGGATGACCTGCAGATCGTAGCCGCCGGAAATCAGATACACGGACTCCACCTGCGGAAATTTATAGATCCGTTCGGCCAGCGCGTCAAAGCCGGTCTCGCGCTCCGGGGTCACGCTCAGCTCAATGATCGCGCGCACCATTTCTTTTTTGGCCGGCACTTTTTCGGGATTGACGATCACACCGTATTTGACGATGATACCTTCATCTTCCAGTTGCTTGATCTTTTTACGGACAATCTTGGCGTCTTTTTTGAGCATCGCGGCGATCTCTTCCGGCGTCAGCCGCGCGTCGTTTTGGAGCAGCTCCAGTATTTCGTCCATAAATAAACACCCCTTTTACACCGGCAGTATAGCAAATCCAGCGGGATAAGGAAATTAAGCTGAAGCCTCTGCAAAAGCCCAAAAGTGAACTGTATCCGCTTTCGGCACAAAATAAAAATGGCACCGTTTTAGCTTACAGATCAGTTTCAATTATTTCCAAATATTTAACGTACATGTATTTTTTATTGCGCTGCAAGTCATTGGTTCGTTTTAATATTTTTAATTTTTCCAGTTTTCTGGCTAAAACATTGGCAGTTTTATTGGTTACGCCTAAAAATTTCTCAATGTTTTTAATGCTTGTGGTCGGATTGCGCAGCAGCTGCTGAAACAGAGCTTGCTCGTTCTTGCTGGATAAGAGCGCAGCATCTTCTTTTTCCAGGACAATAATTTTATTCGTTGTGTCCATTATTTGTTTGGCCACAGTTGTTATGCCGAGGAGAAAAAATTCTATCCAGCGTTCGTAGTTTCCTTGTTCTCTAACTTCTGTCAATAGATCATAATATTCTGTTTTCATTTTCTTTAAATAAAGGCTTAAATATAAAGTGGGAAATTTAAGTATGGCCTTGGCAATCAAAAACAAAGAAATCAACAGCCGCCCGATACGGCCATTGCCGTCGAGGAAAGGATGAATAGTTTCAAATTGATAGTGGATTAAAGCGATTTTTACCGCGCTGGGAGCCCTGTCCTGATAAAAATATTTTTCCAGATCACTCATCAAGGGAACGACATATTCCGCCGGCGGCGGTACGAATTTAGCGTTGGCTGGCGAAGCGCCGCCGATCCAGTTCTGCGAACGCCGCAACTCGCCTCTAGTTTTATAGGCTTCACCGCCGCGCACATCCTCGAGCAAAATAGCATGACAATCTTTTAATAATCTAACCGATAAAGGCAAGACGCCATTTTTAATATTATCGATCCCATACTGTAAGGCCTTGAAATAATTTTGCACTTCCCGAATGTCCTGGCCAACCCGCGCATTATTTTCATTTTCAAATATTTCTATCAAAGTAGATTGCGTGCCTTCGATTTGTGAGGAGAGCAGCGCTTCTCTCGTAGCATATCTTTCGGTTAAAAGTTTAGGATTTGGTAATAAAGCTTCTAACGCCCTCAATTCGCCAATGGCGATATTCGCCCGTTCAATAAGTTTTTGCAGATGGTCAAGCTTCAATTGTTTTTCTACATCCTGCAAGCTAATGGGTAAAAATGCCCGATAACCAGAGCTTGTGACAATATACTTCCCGCTGTGCATTTCTCTATTGTATATAATAACGATACGAAAATCAATAAAAGTATCGTTATTTCGTAAAGTTTAATCCCTAAGGGAGTCAAGTATCGTTATTTAGGCCAAAATGTTAATAACGTTACTTTTTTGATTAAAACTACCGTTATTTTTCGCAATGGTCTTTCTCGGCAGCGCGCTGGCGCTACACGACTTTTATAATATA
>JAIRWS010000037.1 GCA_031268855.1 Candidatus Margulisiibacteriota bacterium
ATTGCTTCTGCCCGGACAGGGTCTGTTCCCTCTAGTGTAGCTCTTTCCTCGTCCGCCGCGAATATTGCCGCCGCAGTAAATTCGTTTAATAGCGCCGCCACAGGGGGAATGTCGGCGCGGATTTTGAGTCTATTTAGCGAAGTAAAAAACTTTGATCCGGCCCAAAATAACGCGGCGCTGACGGCCAATTTGTCGGCTGGCGAAAAAGCAATTATGCAGAAACCGGTGCCGATCAATCTGGCTTTTGTGCAGGCTGGTCTGACCAATACTGCTGTGCTTACCGGGTTGAATGGTGAAAAATTAGTAGTCAATGCTCAACAAAAACTTGATTTTGGGATTGCCGTAAAAGAGGCTAGGGTTGGCGGTTTGGTTTTTGGTGAGGCCGCGCCGAAAGAAACCAGGGCGGCGTCCCAGCCGATAATTTCTTTTGCGGAGTTAAGCCGCATCGCCCACGAACGCGATGTCCAAAAAGAGAATTTGAGCAAATTGATTAATCTGC
Source organism: Candidatus Margulisiibacteriota bacterium (assembly GCA_031268855.1). Taxonomy (NCBI): domain Bacteria; kingdom Bacillati; phylum Candidatus Margulisiibacteriota; species Candidatus Margulisiibacteriota bacterium. Next base: position 500 of record JAIRWS010000037.1, read on the forward strand.
TCTTCGGAAAAATTATGCACAAAGAAGAAGATGATGAAGATCTGGAAGGCATGTACGGGGTCTGGCGCGACTATCTGGAGCGTCAGCGCGAACAAAAAGATCAGCAGGAAAAAGAGAAACGGCGCAAGAAAAAACAAAAACAGGACGCGGAGCTCCAGGAAGAAGAGCTGGAAGCAGTAATGGCTGTTTAGAATAATCTAATGAGTTATGCAGTCAAGAGTTATTTTCAGCAAAAAAGATTTGACGCAAAACTCAAGGTCACTAAGATTGCGGCTGAGAGTTAGGTGTTGACATTTATTTGCGGTTGGTGTATAAACCAATTATTGTAATTGAACTTCAATTGCAATAATTTCAAGGGAAGGAGCAAATGTTTATGTATCTCAAAATTATTGCCGTAGATCCAGCGGCAGAAAAAATTGAATTTTTGGCTGGCATGAAAACTGTCGGCGCTGTAGCAGGAGGCGCTTATGCCGCTTTCATCTTTTCTCTACCGCTTTTGATCCATTACGGTTCCGGCAGTCTAGGCGGGCAGATTTCACAGATGCGCTCGGTTTCGGAAGGCTTGAATACTCGTCTTTTGGCTGATGCCGTGCAAAATATATCTTTGTTCAAAATTCATTCTTCCGGAACACTCGGCGCGGTGAATACCCTTGCTTTGACCCTTGCCTCTTTATATGGTTTTAATCTGGTTAAAGGCGCCGTGCAAAAACTACAGTTGCCGCGTTTTACGCTGGAGGAATTACAAACCAAATTTCCGGAAATCAATAATACTAACCAAAAGCTTTTTGCCCTACAGACCGGGGTGCAGGATTCAGGTTTGCTGGAGCAGATTTTTAACCTGCTGGAGCGGCAGAAAGCGCTCGCGCCGTTGGCTGCTGGCGTCTATACGGTCAATGCCCAAAACTGCACTGAAGAGCTGCGTTCCGCGCTTTTTGATCTGGGGTTGACCATTAGCCAGACCGACGCGGCTATGGCTTATTTGCGCGGCACGGCAGAACAAAATGCGGAATTCTTTTTTAAGCGCACGCTGCTGGGGGCGCAGAAATTTTTGGCCAGATCCGCGCTGCTTCCGCAAAGCGAACAGCGCCGGCTGGCGCAGGCGGTCTTTCCTGAGCAATTAACGCCGGAGCGCGAAGAAGCTTTTTTTAAATTTCTGCGCGATGCCCGCCGGAGAGAATTTTCAATAGACACTCAGATTGCGCTTTCGATCACCTTGCCGTTTTTTGTCTCTATGTATAATTTTATCAGCGGCGATTATATTCCTTGCTGTCCGATACATCAGCAAGCTATTCAGGAATGTTTGGGCACGCCTTGGCAGAATTACGGCGGAGCTTTGCCCGGGCTGGCTGAGTCTGCCTGGCTGGCGGTTATGCACGGTTATCTCAGTCAAGTAGTGGAGAAACTCGCGGAAAATAAAACCCGCAAAGCTCTGGAGAAAATAATGAGCAGCTCCCAGCTGGCCAAGGAATATGTGGCCATGCGGGACAGCGGACAGATCTTGACCGCGAAAGAGGACATTCTGCCGCAGGCCGCGCTTGTTTTAAGAAAAGGCCAGATGCTGCCCGTGGACGCGGTGGCTCTCCAGCAAATGACTGTGTCCGAATCGCACATGACCGGTGAATCCATGCCGGTGCTAAAAATGCCCGGACAAACCATATTAGCCGGGGCTATTATTCTGGACGACACAGCGCAGGCGCAGGCGCTCAGGACTTACGCGGAATCTGCTTTAGTCCAGCAGGAAAAACAGATACAGCAGGCCATAGCAAATAAAAGCGCGGCGGAAGATGTTGTTGAAACTTTCAGTCGCAAATGGTCTCCGGCGATGAGCTTGTTTTCCAGTGGTTATTTTATGTGGGGCGTGTTGGCTGCTAAACTACCTGTGTTCAAAAACGCTTTGCCTATTTTATTGGAGAAGTCGCCTCTATTGTTGGGCTTACTCTCGCCAACGTTCGCGATCAAAAATGCCTTGACCATATTAGTCGCAACTACTCCCTGCGGAGTGCAAACCGCCGTGCCAACCGCTAAACTGGCTCTCATCTCCCGTCTGGCCAAAGACAGGATTATTTTACGCGATCCCAAAGCTCTGGCCGCTGCCGCTAAAACTCAGATCGTTGTTTTTGACAAAACCGACACGCTTACAGATAGCGCGCAGCTTTCTATCCGTGGATTGCATTACACTGTAAATGGCGTGCCAGAACAAGACTTGCCGTTGTTGTATTCTATAGAATTACTGGCCGCGCATCCTATTGCGGATGAAATACGCAAATATATCGGACTGCAGGAGCAGGGGACTGAAATTAAAGATTTTCAAGATCTGGGCAAAGCGGTGAGCGGTGTTTATGTGGAAAACGGGCAGACGCATAAAGTCACGGTCGGCTCACTAAAGTATCTGCGTGAAAATGGTTTGCTGCCCGCTGAAGAGATTGGCGATATCAGTGGAGATGCTGTGACGCTGGTTATTGACAGCCAAGCGCGGCTTTATTTTGAATACGCGGAGACTCTGCGCGCGGACGCGGCGGATACGCTCAGCGCCCTGCAAAAAACCGGACGGCGTGTGGTGATCGCTTCGGGGGACAGCTGGCGGCGGGTTCAAGCCGCGGTCGGCCTGTTGAATGAAGAACTGCTGGCGCGCGGCGCTCAGCCGCTGCCGGAGACGGATATAAAGGCTGAATTGCGGCCGGAAGAAAAAGAGGCGCTGATAAAATCTTTGCAAAAAGACTCCAGCGGCGCCAAACAATATGTGACTATGGTTGGCGACGGCAATAATGACAGCGGCGCGCTGGCCGCGGCGGATTTTGGCATTAGCTGGAACGCCAGGGGTTTGGCGCGCAATGCCGCGCACGCGCTGGTTACGGACGGCAGCCGATTGTCCAGGGTCGTAGATATTTTACAAATGGCGCGGCGATATTCCGATAATATGCTACAAAATATTCTCCTTTCCACTTTGGGCAATGCGCTGATCATTGGCGGAGTAGTTACCGGTTATACTGGCTTTGTGTTTAATTATGCTGGAAATTTGTTCAGCAACAGCGTTGGCCGGATGCTGCGCACGATGGATATGTTCATCTCCCTAATAGCGCATGAGGGCTTGACCGTGGGGGCGGCGCTCAACGCGGCGCGGCTAGGCAAAAAGAAAAAAATCGAGGAAAAAATCGAAGTTTTGAGCGGGACTAATTCCGCAAAACCGCAAAACTAATTTTTCTGCTAAAATGAGTCCCGTCAAATTTATGCCGAGATAGCGAACAGCCGTTGGCTGTTTCATGTAATGTTATGGAGATGCTGTCATTTTGTAAGCATATGACGGATAATAATAATTGTATTCATGCCGAGATAGCGAACCATAGCCTGTGGCTATGGTTTCATGTAGCGTTGAATAGATATTGTTATTTTTTAATTATGTAGTGATAGTAGTATCTGTCTTTAGCCGAGATAGCTAACCATAGCCTGTGGCTATG
>JAIRWS010000038.1 GCA_031268855.1 Candidatus Margulisiibacteriota bacterium
ATGACGAGTTTATGACAAAAAAACAAAAAGAAAAGGGGGAGAAAAAATGTTCAAAAAATTAGCGGTTATCGGTTTGGCAGTCAGTATGTTTTTGCTTACGGGCTGCGGAGTGAATATTAAACAGGAAGGCAACAAAATCTACACGGACTTGAACAAAGACCGCGTCTATGAATTTACCACGGCGGCTTTGCAGACCAGAGGCTATACGCTGACCTCCGAAGAGGCTTACACAGTAAACGCCGTGCCGGAAAACAACGCGGTCCTGGGCTCGATCGACACGGACAGCAAATCGGTGCAGGCTAGAGTTAGCGACGGCGCGGACGGACAAACAGTCGTCACAGTGCTGGCGCTGGTGAACGGCAATGTTGATGAGGCAGAATCCACGCGCGTCGCCCAGGCGGCAGTAGCTGATATCATCGCCGAGCTGGATAAATACGGCAAATTCAATTCCACAGTAGAAGTTGACTACACTTATCCTGTCGCCACGGTCGACCGCGTCAGTACATTTATCCGCGAATATCTGCTGGCCAATGACATCACTATCGGCAACGACAGCAGCACGATTTTTGAGATCAGCGAAAATTTGCCCAACCATGAATTTAATGAGCCGCTGGTCGGTACTGTTATTATTGAAGCCGACGAGACCGAGCGGGTGGTCATCGGTTTGCAGGCGGAGATCAACGGTAATTACGACATCGACGGTAATCAGAAATATCTCGACGATTTTGCGGCCAAACTGCTCGCTTATTTAGACACGTACCCCGTGGTCGAAAAAGGCACGCGGCAGGTTTACCGTTTTATTGATTTCAACAAAGCTTACACCAACGCCCGCAGCGCGCTGGCTGGCAGCTTATATACAATTAAAAACGAGGACAAAAACAACTTTATTCTCACCGCGGCAAAAGAAAAACTGAATCTGCTGGTGTCTTTCACCAAGATCAACACGGCGATCGGCGTAAATCTGGAGGCTTTTATCGAAGGTAGCGCCAGCGAAACCAAACAAGCTTTATCCGACAAAGTCAGCGAGGAGCTTTTCAATCTGGCGCAGGCCATCGCCGCTTATCAGACAATTTTGACCAGCGAGAAAACTTTTATCTCCCAGGGACAGCGCGAAGTGCTGGCTTCGATACGCAGCGCGCTGGCTGACGCTGGCTACACCTATACTTTCAATGCTGAAGAAGTAACTTTTACCGCGGCGGATAAAGTGAACCCCAACAAAGGCCATTTTTTAGTGGTCAACAATCTGGGCTCCGACGGTATTGCCGTGCAGATCAACACCATGTACAACACCCGCGCGCAAAATGCTGAAGCCACGGTGCGCGCCGAGAATGACAAATTGCTGCGTCTGCTCAACCGCGATGACAATTTAAAATAAATCAGGTTATTTCTCTCGCCAGCCGCTTAGCAAAACAACTCCGCTCCGGCTGGCGTGCTGACATATTCGCACATCTTACAGCGCGCCGCTCTTTACGCCCCGGGCAATAAAATCACTGACGCGCGTCTGCCAGCCTTTGCCGCTGGAACGCAGAGCGGCCAGATCATATTCAAAAAGCCTGATGGAGATAGTTTTTTTGTGCACGGATTTTCTGGGGCGGCCTCTGCGTTTGATCTCCCGCTCCATCTGTTCCGAAAAATCCGGCGCGTCCGGATCAAGCAGATTTGGTGCGCGGCGCGCAGCGGCGCAAAATTGTTTCCACTGGTCTGGCGTCAAGCTCCGGTCTATTTCTTCAGATGTCATTCGCACAATACTCATCGTATTTACCCCTTTCTTTAGCAGTGGCAAAACGCACAGAAATCAAACGGCACACTTCAGCACGCATTGTATAAACCGTCACCACATAACGGCGGGCAACTTTGCCAATAGCTACTCGGCGTTCCTCGCCATAATCAAAACGTTCATCGGCAAAATCCAGAACCTGTTTGTCCTTAAATACCAGCTTGCCAAAAGCCAATTCAATCCCGTGGTCGAGAATATTCGCTCGGTTTTTGCTTTCGTCCCATTCAAAAAGCACTTATATAGTGTATATGCAAAAAATGCCCCTGTCAACTCTGTTTGCCATCTGGAGACCGCGTCCTGCTGAATGGGAGAAAACTAGCCGGAAATTTTGGCGCGTCTTACAGCGCGCCGCTCTTTACGCCCCGGGCAATAAAATCACTGACGCGCGTCTGCCAGCCTTTGCCGGTGGCGCGTAAATGGTTTAGCGTTTTCGCCTCAAAGTACATAAACACCGGCTGCTTGCGGTCGGGCTTGGGCGGACGGCCGCGCCGCGCGCGCGGATTTTCCGGCTGGAATTGGTCTAACTCCTCATCGGTCGGAAAAGGACAATCCGGATCGCCGTCATCCACCGGTTCGTGCCGGCAGGCTTCGTGGAATTTTTTCCAGCCTTCCGCGGTCTGGTCACGCAAAATTTGCCAGCCCCATTTGCTAACTATTGCCATAATATTTTCTCCTTTCCCTACCGCGCTTCGCTCTCCGCGCCGAAATAATCCTGATCCGTCCCCAGCTCCTGCGCGTCCAAACCACAAAAAGCAATTTGCCCTCAACTTCACCAATGGTTTGCCGCCGTGTTTCTCCGTAATCTTTTCTTTTGTCGATAAATGTGATCCGGTTTTTATCTTTAAAAACCAGCAACGCTTGACCAAAATCTGGCCGGCCTTTTGCCGTATTATCGCCGCGCTTTTTTTCGTTCCATTCAAAGCGTCTGGACAAAAACCAGAGCATATTAAGCATACTCCAAATATTATATATATATTAAATCACCCTGTCAACGCTACCAGCGCGGTCACTTCGACAAGCTCAGTGACCGCGCTTCGCCGCGTATCCGCAGGGATACTCTCTGCTCACCGTCCAACCGCTCCCTGACTGTAAGCCCGTTAGGGAGCTTGTATCCTTGCGGATACGCTGGCGAAGGGAGCGTTATGCCGAATGTTATTCCCCCAGAAAAATTCGATGCATTTCAAAGGTATATTTTTTCGATAAGTGGGTAATTACTTTCTTGTGAGTTTTAGAGGGTAAGTATATTTACTTACGTATGCGCGGCAAATATTAAATAGGGATAGGCACGTAGCTGTGAACGCGAGTTAGCTTCGGCGGTTCACCAGCGTATCCGCAGGATACTTCGCTCACCGTCCGAAGCTCTGTTTTTAACAGACACATCCCGCTCACTGAGCGGAGTCGAAGTGAGCGCTATGCCGTGCCCGTGAGGGCGACCGACAGCGACCACAAGTCGCGGAGGGAATGTCAGTAGCCAACAAGGCTACTGACCAAAGATATTTGCCACGCTATTTGTGAAAAAATAAAAAACCGGAGTTTTATAATGCCAAAATTTTTGAATTTAATATTGACTAATAGTTACCCCCCCCCCCCGCTAATAGCGTATAATTATTATACAGACACGCCACATGTAGCGTCCATTCTTGAGGGCTTGCTATGAAGCTCTTTGGCAATACATGCCTGTCCCTTTTATCGTCACTTTTATCGGAAATTTTCGCGTTTCAGCAACGTCGCGCTAGCGCGAGCACCCCTCAGACAAAAATCTGCGACACAGATTTTTGCCAGCTCCCCTTGCCAAGGGGAGCCAACTCAAAGCCCGGTCTTATCAGTTTCCTCCCCTTTACAAGAGGGACGCCGCTGGTCGGTGAGCGGAGCCGAACCGCAGCGGCAGGGGGTGTCAATATTTGTTCATGCCTGTCCCCCGTTTTGTCCCTGGCTTTCTTTTCCCTGATTCTCTTTTCTCCTCTGTCCGCTGATAATATCTATAATTATGTATATTCAAACGATCCGCAGATTTTTACCGCGCCGCAAAATGGCAAATACAAACTGGAAGTCTGGGGCGCCTCCGGCGCTAGTAGCGGATCCGCTGCTGGCGGCAAAGGCGGCTATGCCAGCGGCTATGCCAACCTGAACGCTGGGGATATTTTGTATATTTATGTCGGCAATAATGGCTACAACAATAGCAACAATGGCAACAATGGCCAACTTAACACTGGAAGCTATAGCTATAATAATTATTATGGTACTGGCTTAAGTAAGACTTACAACAACTCCGGCGCCAACGGCGGCGCGGCTTCGGAGATATCTCTAATGAGTAGCCGCGGCAATCAGACTTGGTATGAATATAGCATTATAGTGGCCGGAGGAGGCGGAGGAAGCGGATATTTCGGTGGCTCTGGTGGCTTTGGCGGCGGCACCTCTGGTGGCTTTGGCGGTAATAGCGGCGATATAGCCGGCGGAGCTGGCGCAACCTCACAAGCCAGAAGCTATGGCAATGGCAATGGCGGCGGCGGCGGCGGCGGCGGCGGTTGGAGCCAGGGTTATTCGGGAAACTACGACTACAGTGGTGGTGGTGGTGGTGGTGGTGGTGGCAATAGTTTTGTCCTGACGGCCAGTTCAGCGATATATCAGCCCAATGTGAACAGCCGCTATTATTTGACGGAGGCCATGACCATAGCCGGCAATCAGAGCATGCCCGACCCTAGCAGCGACGGATCAACAATGATAGGCAATTTCAGCAGTGGTTTTGCGCGGATCACTCAGATAGATGACAGCACCGACCAGACGAGCACGTCTTTGCAGACCATAAACTGGACAAATCAAAATAACTATACTTTTAACTGGGCGGCCGTGGCCGACACTTCCGGCATCGACCATTACGACATACACTGGAGCCAGACCGAGAGCAGCGAGGTCACGCACACGACGG
>JAIRWS010000039.1 GCA_031268855.1 Candidatus Margulisiibacteriota bacterium
GTAAGTTTTTGCTTAAAATCCGCCAATGCAGCCACATACACACTTTCGACCAGGCTATGCGCCAAATAGCGGAGCAGTATAAATTTAAGACAAACTTAATTTAACCTGACCAAATCTCCATTGACAAAACGAATTTATGCATATACAATTATTGTTTCTGTTTGTCATACTGATAGAGCTGGCTGCGTCAGAATAATTTCTGTCCGAAGAGCCAGTAAGAAAGAAAGGAGTTTGTATTATGGCCATAGTTAGAATGACTGACGAGGAGATAAAGAAAAAATATCCGGTCACTTCAAAAGACCTTAAACTTATACGTAAAATCAAGGATGCGCAAATCGATTATTCTGATTGCCCGGATGTCGCTGAGTTGTTAGCCAAAGGCCAGGCGCGCCGCGTTGGCCGTCCTAAAAAAGAATACACGAAAAGAACTATTTCCATTCGTCTTTACGACTACGATCTGGCTGCTTTGCGCAAAAGCGGCCGCGGCTGGCAAACCAGAATTAGCGATTTAGTCAGCGAGCAAATCAAATGAGGAGCATTATAGTCTAATTTACTCTCTTTAATTTTCCAGCTAACGATATGCTACAATATTTTCATGCGAAAATTTATTTGGTTTTGCGCGCTGCTCTCCTGCCTGTATTCCGCCACGCTCAATGTCACACCGCGGCGGCCACTGCAGGGCAACAGCGTCAAACTGGAATTACTGACCGAGACCGCGGTGCAAAACGCCAGCGTGGCGCTCCGCGGCAAGACCGTGCCGCTGTATCTCTCCGCGCCCAATAAATACACGACAATACTCGGCACTTATATGGACTGGCCGACCGGTGACTACACGCTCAAAGTCGCTTACCAAATAAATAACCGGCCTTACGAAATGCCCGCGGTCATCACGCTGCAAGATGGCAATTTTGATGTGGAGACGCTGGTCATTCCCCGTCAAAAACAGGAAGAAGGCGCGACGGATATGACCGTGCTGTCCAAAGAAAACGCGACGCTTGGCACGGCTTTTCGCGCCTGGAAAAGCGGCTCGTACGTCAGCGGCGCTTTTACTTTTCCTCTGCAAAACACCAAAACACCGGTCACTTCGCCTTACGGTGTGCAGCGGCATTACAAAAATTATCAGGGGCAGCCGTTGTATTCGTGGGCGCACCGCGGCATTGATTACGCGGCCGTGCTGAATACGCCGGTATACGCGGCGCAGAATGGCATTATCGCTGTGGCCGAGCAAATGCAGGTGCACGGCGGTACTATTGTCATCGATCACGGCCAGGGGATCATGAGCATTTATAATCATCTGGCTAAAATCAATGTCAAAAAAGACCAGTATGTCACGAAAAATGCGTTGATCGGCTATAGCGGCAATACCGGCCATACCACCGGCCCGCATTTGCATTACGGCCTGTCCGTGCACGATGTCCGCGTCAATCCGCAGGAATGGTTCGGCAAAAAATGACACTAAAAAATGTGCGCTTTTTGAGGTATAATTAACGATATAATTATTGAGGTGGCAAAATGCAAAATTATAATATTGCTTTGGTTTGGGACGAAGAAGCGCAGGTGTGGCTGGCCAAAAATGACCAAATACCGCTGGCTATGGAATCCGGCTCCTTTGACGCGCTGATTGAACGTGTAAAAACTGCTGTGCCGGAGCTGCTGGAGCTCAATGCGGAAAAACACCAGGCTGTGCATCTGTTATTTAAAGCTGAAAGACTAGCCCAGGTCGCTTAAAATAATGGCTGAATTTGAAAAAAAGGTTCGCGCTAAACTCAAAGAGAACGGCTGTTCTTTCCAGCGGCGCGGCAAAGGAGACCATGACATCTGGTACAGTCCTATATCCAATCATTACTTTCCGGTGGATAGCCGGATCAAATCCCGCCACACGGCTAATGCTATTATGAAGCAGGCCGGCGTTGATTTTCATTTTTAGCGATGGTGAAAAAAATTTACGTTATTGGCTGGCCGGTCGAGCACAGCTTATCGCCGGAGATGCACAACGCCGCTTTTCGCGCGCTGGGACTGGATTATGTCTACGAAAAACTGGCGGCGCCGCCGGAAGAGTTGGCCGCGGTTTTGCATAAACTGCGCCAGGATCCGGATTGCGCGGGGGCCAATATCACTATTCCGCACAAAAAAGCCGCGGCGGCGCTAGCCGATGAGCTGGACAGGGGCGCGCGGGAGTGCGGCTCGGTCAACACGCTAGTCTGCCGCGCGGGCCGATTAGTCGGTTACAGCGCTGATGGCGCCGGTTATCTGGCCGGACTGCGGGCGGACAATATCGACCCCGGGAACAAGAACATCGTGCTTTTCGGTAACGGCGGCGCCGCGCAGAGTATTATCCCTGTTTTGCGGCCGCTGGCCAAAAAATTGACTATCGTCGCCAGACAGGATACTCGTCCGGACATAGGCGCGGCGGATATTGTGATCAACGCCACTTCGGTCGGCATGTCTCCACGGGTGGACGCGACTATACTGCCGGAGCCGGAATTACTGGCGCAGATCCATAGCGGCCAGATATTTTCGGACATAGTTTACGCTCCGCGCCAGACCCTGTTTTTAAAGAACGCCGCCGCCAGAGGCGCGGTCATTCACGAAGGCTGGAAGATGCTGCTCTGGCAGGGCGCGCTGGCTTTTGAATTATTTACCGGCCAGCCCGCGCCGGTGGAAATTATGCAAAAAGCGCTGCTGGAAAAATTACAGGATACGCTGGAGAAAGGAGCAGAGTGATGGTCGTTGAGCGGAGTCGAAACGACCGTATTACGCTCCCTTCGACTCCGCTCAGGGAGCGGCTCGCGCTTCGGGCGGTGAGCGGAGTATCCCGCGGATACGCTGGTGAACCGCCCCAAAATTCATTTGACAATTGTTTGCGCATTTCGTTAAAATCAATTTCAGATATGTAAAATCTATCGGGAGGTGCGGAATGGCAGAAGAAATTTTGGTAGTGGCAAGCAAGGTGAAGGACTATATCAGCAGCAAGGGCGGCAGAACTTCCGGCGAATTGATCGAGGCTTTGAGCAAAAAAGTGCAGAAAAAACTGGATAGAGCGCTGGAAAGAGCCAAAGAGAATAGCCGTCAGACTGTAATGCCTTACGACCTCTAATTGCTTTTTTGGTGAAATTTGTAAAAGGCCCGGTTTAAACCCCGGGCTTTTGCTTTTTTACCGCATTTTCCGCCAGTTCCATAGCTTTATTCAGATCACGGACGATCTCTTCCTGCAAAGCTTTTTCCTGCTCCGGGGTCAACTCCGGCGGGATTTCCAGCGGCTGGAGCACGCGCAGCGCCGCCCGGGAACCCCAGAGCGGCAATTGATATTTATCCCAGCGCCCGCGGAAAATAATTTTGCGTGAATAAGCCGCGCCGATCGGAAAGATCACCGCATTGGCTTTTTCGGCGATCCTGACCATGCCGGACTTGGCCGCGCGCCGCGGCCCATTTGGCCCGTCGAGCGCGATAACGCCGCAATGCCCTGCCCTGAGATGTTTGATAAAGCCAACTGTCCCGCGCACAGTTTGCGGGCTTTTGTGATCGTCGGTTATCCGAAAATCTCGCATACCGTAGGAATTGGCCATAGCCGCCAGCACATCGCCTTTGAGCGAGGCTTCCATGAGCACACCGGCGTCGCGGCGGCGGAACCAATAAAAGCCCGCAAAAGTCACTTCGTGCCAGCAGCAAAAAAGAATACTCCGGCCAGCCTGCAAATACTGAGCGGTCAGGGCGTCTAATTCCGCGCAGTCCAGCCGCAGCGTCGGCGAGATCAGGCGGTACAGCCAGATCAGTCCTTTTTTCTTAAAAAATTGCGTCAAACCGACAAACATGACAATATTGTAATACCGGAGTTACATTTTTGTAAACTTGTGTTACAATTTCGGCTTATGAAAGCTCCCGCCGCCAATCGTGAACTGGAAGAGTTGAGCGTTCTTTTTGAGTTGAGCCAAAAGATCAATATTTCCAACGATCTGCAGGATATTCTGAACACGATTCTGGACATTCTCTCGCGCAAAATGGGCATGACGCGCGGCACGGTCACTCTGCTCAAACCGTACACTGACGACCTGATCATCGAGGCGGCGCACGGCCTGTCTTACGACGCCAAACAGCGCGGGCATTACAAGCTGGGCGAAGGCATCACCGGCAAAGTCGCCGCCAGCGGCAAACCGATGATCATTTCCAATATCAGCGACGAACCGCGTTTTTTGAATAAAACCAAAACTCGCAGTGAATTGGACAAGCAAAATATTTCTTTTATCTGCGTGCCGATCAAAGTCGGCAAAGAAACGATCGGCGTTCTGAATGTGGACAAGCTTTTTCAAAAAGATATTGCTCTCGATGAAGATCTGCGCTTGCTGATGATCATTTCCTCAATGCTTGGCCAGGCCGTCAAGATCCACCGCGCCATCAATGAAGAGCGCGACAAACTGCGTGCCGAGGCCGAAAAACTGCGCTCACAGCTGAGCGAAAAATTTAATTTCACCAATATTATCGGCAACAGCAGCCAGATGCACGATGTGTATGTGCAGATCCATCAGGCCAGCAAAGGCAACGCCTCGATCCTGATCCGCGGCGAGTCCGGCACCGGCAAAGAACTGGTCGCGCAAGCCATTCATTACAATTCGATACGCTCCGCCAGGCCTTTTGTCAAAGTCAACTGCGCGGCTATCCCCGCGGAGCTGATCGAAACCGAGCTTTTTGGCCACGAAAAAGGCGCGTTCACCGGCGCTCATCAGCAGAAAAAAGGCAAGTTTGAGCTGGCGCACGGCGGCACGATTTTCCTGGATGAAGTCGGCGATCTGTCCATGCCGACGCAGGTCAAATTATTGCGTGTGCTTCAAGAAAAAGAGTTCGAAAGGGTCGGTGGGGTCGAGACTATCAAAACCAATTTTCGCCTGATCTCCGCCACCAATAAAAACCTCGAAACCATGATCAAGGACAGTCTTTTCCGGGAAGACCTGTATTACCGGCTCAATGTTTTCAGTATATTCCTGCCGCCGCTGCGCGACCGCCGCACGGATATTTTGCTTTTGGCCGAGCATTTTCTCAAAACTTACGCCGAGGAAAACAACAAAAAGATCAACCGCATTTCCACGCCGGCAATCGACATGATGATGACCTATCACTGGCCGGGCAATGTGCGTGAGCTGGAAAACTGCATCGAGCGCGCGGTTTTAGTCTGCGAAGGCGAGACTATTCACGGACACCATTTGCCGCCGTCGCTGCAAACCAACACGCAGCGCGGGCAGACCGAGGAGATCTCTTTTGAGGAAAAAGTCGCCACTTACGAAAAAGACCTGATCATCGACGCGCTCAAGGCCACGCGCGGCAATATCAGCAAGACCGCGGAGCTGCTGCATACGACCGTGCGCATCATCGGCTACAAAATGAAACAATACGCGCTGGATTATAAGACTTACCGGTAAGTTTTTTCTGATTGACAAAACGCCTCACCACACTTATTATGTGTAAGAAGGTGAAAAGATGAAAAATATTACTCTGGCTATTGATGAAGAAATGCTGACTTTGGGGCGAGAATATGCCAAAAGACATAATATGTCTTTCAACGCTCTGGTCAGAAAATCCGTGGAAAAAACGGTCAAAAAAACTTCTCAAGACTGGCTGGCTGATCTGTTTCAAGAAATGGACAAAGATAATGCTTCTTCTAGGGGGAAAAAATGGACCAGAGCGGAATTATACCGTGGCTAAAATTTTTATAGACAGCAATATACTGGTCTATGCGCTGGATAAATATCACAAAAAGAAACAGCTGCTCGCGAGGCAGACGCTAAAAAGCATCGTGGAAAATAACAACGCCGTAATATCCACGCAGGTGTTGCAGGAATTTTACACTGTCTGCACCAGAAAATTGCAGCTCGCTCCTTTGCGGGTAAAAGAATATGTGCATAATTACAGTGAAAATTTAGAAGTGGTGCAAAACAGCCCGGAGCTGATCGAGCGAGGCATAGATATTAGTATAATTTCTCAAATATCTTTTTGGGACGCCCTGCTAATTGCCTCCGCGGAATACGCCAAATGTTCCGAATTGATCACCGAAGACCTGAACGCTGGCCAAATAATAAACGGCCTAAAAATAAGAAATCCTTTTGCCGCTTAGCCGAAACGGCCGCTGCTAATTTTTACTAAAGATTTAGCTCAGCTGAAAACATCCCTTTGGTCAGCACGGTTGACGCCGCGGAAGAAAACGAGCGGTTGAACTCCGCTAAAATTTCAAACTTTAGTGAAAACCCCGTCGCCGTTTCCAGGCCTAGAGAAAAATTTGCCAAAAAATTATCCCAGGAAATACTTTCCAATAAACCGCGCTCGTGACCGTAATTTTCCAGATGCGGCCGCCAGCTGATGTCAAAACCCGTATAAGCGCTGCGCGGCAGCGGGATCCGGCTGGACAGACTGGGATTAACAAAAGGCAGCGCCGGCAAATCCAATAACGGTTTGACATACCATTTATCTTTATCAGCCTGCCAAAATGCCAGATCATACTTGTCCATCAGCCCCAGTAAAGAACGGGACGACTCGCCGCCCAAACGCCACTGGCCGACAGCCCAGGCCGTGTCCACATTGAGGCGCAAAATCTCGTGGCCCAAAGACAGGCGGGAGTTAAAAATATGCTCCGCGTAATAATCCAGACCGAGCATGGATAGAGCCGGCCCATCGGTCGGCTCGTGGGTGTAACCCATACTGGCCTTAAACCAGGGCGCCGAATAATCCAGAGACACCGCGGCGGATCTTGCATACGGATCGGCCGTCAAATGCAGATCCAGCGCGGCGCCCTCTTCGGCAAGCAAAGCGGATCTTAGCGCAAATTTCTGATAATAATCCTTACCCAGCCCGTGCTGCTTTTGATAAACATTTCGCCCAAAGTTTAAATAAGCGTCGACAAACTGATTAACTTTGCCGCCCAGCCAACCGTCCGTATATTCGTTGAGCCAGACCAGAGTGTCAGCGTCCGGATCATCCATAAGATATGTGGTCAATTTGCTATCAAAACGGACAGCAACATCGTCTAAGTGCGGAGCGATAGCCAACAACGCCTGGCTGTACGGCGAATGTTTCAGCCAGACATTTTTAGTCAGAAATCCGCCCAGATCATCGACCGAACCGGCAAAAGTCACATTGTTCTCGGTCAGGGCTCGCAAATAATCCTGCCAGGCTTCCGGCGCGGCCATGTCCTGCGGCAGGACCGGCAGCGGCTTATCCAGATCAATAATGCCGCTGATCGCGTCAAGCTGAAATTCAGCTTGTTTAGCGACAGCGTTGTAGTAGACTGCAAAATTGTTAAAATACATTCCATAATCTCCATAACGCGCCGCCAATCGCTGGGCGGAGACTGCCAGATCATTAGTTCTGTCATTGTAGGCTGTGTTCCAGCTTCCCAGCGAGAAATAACCGTCCCGGACTTGCAAGTTAAGCTTTTGCATACTTAAAGTCGAGAGCCCGGAATTATGCTGAAAATTAAAAACGTCAAGGCTGGCGGAAATATTTTTCCCGACGGCCCGCGCGCCGCGGCCGTGAATTTTCTTCTCAGGGTCCTCGATCTTGCCGTGCAATTCGGCTACGCTTACCAAAAAGTCACCATAGGTCTGTGAATTGATGTCATAAAGGTCGAAGCTGAACGGAAGCCGCGCCGGGTTTTCGGGAAAAATGGAGCCCGCGCTCTGATAGGAGCCCCGGCCGATCGTCAGATCTGTCCGGAGACCATTATCCGCGGCATTTAGATAACTGATCGCCAAAGCCGGAGTATCCACGCTGCCGGGGAGTTCCACCTGATAGCTTTCAGTATCAGCGGCAATGTCAAATTTTTCGACAGAGATATTTAAATTGTGCTCATTTTTAACCAGCGTAAAATTAATGCCGGATGCTGATCCTGTTTGCGATTCAGGCTCGCTCTCCACAGCCGCTTCCGCGGCGGAGACGCTCCATTCTACGCCGGTCTCCGAGTGTGTGCCGTTAGCGGAAAAATTGTGCGCCGCAATATTAAATAAATCTAACGGCAGGCCGTTTTCCGTGGTCGAATTTAGCGCCGCAAATTTCTCCACCCGAATTTCTAAGGGCTGATTGTTAAAGGCCTCTCCGGCCAGCGACAAACTCTCGCCTGCCAAACTAAAGCCCGCTTCGCCCTGATTTTTTATTGTCAGCGCGGCGGAATTACCGGCTAAATTTTCCCCTATTATTTGGGTAGAAAATTCAAAATCTGTTAACCCCACTTCGGATGTTTGGTCGTCGCTATAGATGCTCACTTCAGCGATCTTTCCAATTCCTGCCACTTCAACATTTTTTTCTTTATACTGGAATTCAAAATACTTATCCTGAAGTAAAACATTAACGATCTTATTTAGCTCTGTCGGGCTTATATGCGGCAGGCGCTCGATCAGCTCTTCCGGGGAATTCGGCGGATTGTTCAACAAACCATTCAGCGCGGCGGCGTTCACCGGATCCAGAGCGCCGGCGTTGACCAGCTCGGATAATTTAGCGCTGGAGTTTTCTTTATATTCGGCGCTATTAGCCTCCACAAAATCATACAGTTTTTGAAAAATATCCGGATCGTAATCAGCAGGCAGCGTCGGTTTTTGCGGAACAGCAATATTCGTAGAAGTTTCCCCGTTAGCGTATTCTCCGTTGTTAAAAGGGTAGTTAGGCTGAAGCGATACCGGAGCCATAAAACACCTCTTCTATATAGATATCGTCAGCGGAAATTATTTGTTGCAGCGAATGTGACATTATCTCCCCCTATTGATAAAGATCAACCCTAATATCGACGTGGAACACGGCGGACTTGCATGGAGCAGAGTGACGGTCGTTGAGCGGAGTCGAAACGACCGGTTTAGTACCGGTAATGTTCTGCTTTGTACGGGCCGTTGAGCGGCACGCCGAGATAATCCGCCTGCTTCTTGGTCAACTTGGTCAACTTAACGCCGATCTTGGCCAGATGCAGACGGGCGACTTCTTCGTCCAGGACTTTGGACAAACGGTATACGCCGGGCTTGTACACGTCTTTGTTTTTCCACAAATCGAGCTGCGCCAGGGTTTGATTGGCAAAAGAATTGGACATGACAAATGACGGGTGGCCAGTCGCGCAGCCGAGATTGACCAAACGCCCTTCGGCCAGCAAAAAGATCGCGCGTCCGTCGGGGAAAGTATACTGGTCTACCTGCGGTTTAATATTCAATTTTTTAACACCCGGCGCGGCGTTCAAGCGATCGACCTGTATCTCATTATCAAAATGGCCGATATTGCAGACTATGGCCTGATCTTTCATTTTTTGCAGGTGTTCGAGCGTGATAATATCCGTATTGCCGGTGGTCGTCACGTACACATCGCCGATCCCCAGCGTGTCCTCGACAGCCGTCACTTCAAAACCCTCCAGCGCGGCCTGCAAAGCGCAGATCGGGTCGATCTCCGTCACGATCACCCGCGCGCCAAAGCCGCGCATAGACCGCGCGCAGCCTTTGCCGACATCGCCATAGCCGCAAACCACGGCGACCTTGCCGGCGATCATGACATCGGTGGCGCGTTTAATGCCGTCGGCCAGCGACTCGCGGCAGCCATAAAGATTGTCAAATTTGGATTTGGTCACGGAATCATTAACGTTAATAGCCGGCACGAGAAGACGCCCGGCTTCCCGCATCTGATAGAGGCGGTGCACGCCGGTGGTCGTTTCTTCAGACACGCCTTGCCATTCTTTGACCACGTCATGCCAGCGGCTCTTGTTTTTTTCTGAAATTAACAGTTTTTTTATAATATCTTCTTCATGGCTGCCCGACGGAGTTTTGACCCAGTCAGAGCCGTTCTCCAGCTCATAGCCTTTGTGGATAAGCAAAGTCGCGTCGCCGCCGTCATCGACGATCAATTGAGGGCCCTGATCGCCGGGGAAAGTCAGAGCCTGACTCGTGCACCGCCAATAATCCTCTAAACTTTCGCCTTTCCAGGCAAAGACCGGTATTCCGGCTTTGGCGATAGCGGCGGCGGCATGATCCTGCGTGGAAAAAATATTACAGCTGCACCAGCGCACCTCGGCGCCGAGAGCGGTCAGTGTCTCAATCAGGACGGCGGTCTGTACAGTCATGTGCAGGCTGCCGGAGATCCGCACGCCTTTAAGCGGTTTTTCCCGGCCGTATTTTTCCCGCAGAGCCAGCAGTCCAGGCATTTCTTTTTCGGCAATGGAAATCTCTTTCCTGCCCCACTCCGCTAAACTTAGATCCGCTACTTTGTAATCCGCCATTTTTTTGCTCCTCTTTGTATAATATTATACGGCACAATAAATATCTTTGCCTCCGCGCGTGGTGACCGGACACTTCGCCAGCGTATCCGCAGGATACTCTCCTCGACTCCGCTCAGGGAACGGTAATTCGCGTTATTTCACGAAAAACCTTTAATCTTTCGTCCAAATCCGCTTTGGTTATTTCCGCCAGTCTTTCGCAGCCGAAACCCTGCACATTGAAAGACGCGACTATGGTGGCATAAACCAGCGCGGCGCGCAAAACAGCCCAATCCAGACCGCTCGCGCTGAGCGCTGTCGAAGCGCTGGCAATATAACTCATAAAACCGCCGGCAAAACTATCCCCCGCGCCAGTCGGGTCAATTATCTCGTCCAGAGGCATGGACGGCGTGGCGGCTACCTGTTTTTCGGAGATCAGCAACGCTCCATGCTCGCCTTTTTTGATTATAACATAGCGCAGGCGGCCGGTCATTAAAAGTCCGCGCGCCGCGCGTAGCAGATTGTCCTCGCCGGTCAGCTGACGTATCTCCGCGTCATTGATAAAAAGCAGATCGGCTCCGGCTATGGCTTTTAAAAGATCTGTTTTTTGACTGGCGATCCAGTAATTCATCGTGTCCAGCGCGCCAAATTTCCGCGCGGGCAATTGCGCAAAGATTTTAGTCTGCAGGACAGGGTCGATATTACCCAAAAAAACAAAGCCGCTGTCGAGATATTCCGGCGGCAGCGCGGGGTCAAACTGGGTCAGCACATTGAGATCGGTCTGCACGGTGTGCGCCTCGTTCAAATCTTTTTCGTAAAAGCCGCGCCAGGCAAAAGTCTGGCCTTCTTTTATTGTCTTGAGTCCTCGCAGATCCACACCGCGCTTTTGCAAAAAGTCCAGATATTCCGCTTCGAAATCGCCGCCGACCACGCTTAAAAGATTAACTCGCTCCAATAATATAGAAGCCGCCACCGCCGCGTGCAACGCCGAGCCGCCCAAAATGCGCGGCCGCTCACCCCGGGGAGTCCGCAGCGAGTCATAAGCGACCGTGCCGGCCAGCAAAAGTTTGGTCATGGGCGGGAGTATAGCAAGGCCGCAAATAAAATGAAACGCCTGGCCAAAAGTTGCGATTAAATTAAAAGGATGCGGGTTTTCCCCAAACATACTAACATACTAAAATTTTAGTATGCGGGGAAATTGTTTGTTTCGAGGAGTGTGAGCGATAAAATGCAGGCAAAAAAGTCAGCCTATGCCGAAGAACTGGCTGCGGAAAAAGAATTTCAGGCCGCCGAGCCTCTGCCGGCGAAATTGACCGGCACAGCGCTTTACAGTATTTGGCGTCCACGGTCTTTTTGTTTTACCGGAGGCAAAGGCGGCGTCGGCAAGACCGCCATGCTGTTGCGGGCCGCGGATTATTTAAGACGCTACAATTACGCGGTGCGCATAATCGACTGCGATCCGCTGCCCAAAGCTTACCGGCAGGCGACCAATAAATTGACCTACACCAATGAAAAAAGCGAGCTGCCGAATGGCGCCGTAGCGCACACGCTTTGGAGCAGCAACACCAATTACGAGCTGATTAAATATGACCTGCAGGATAAACCCTTTGCGGAATCGTTTTATACTTACGGCGAGTTGAACGCGCTGGCTAAACAAGCCCAGCATGGCGCTAAAGACGCCGTGTTAAAACTGCTGATTAATCTTGACCGGCAAATACAAAAAGAAGCTGATCCCGGCGGCATTATTCTTTATGACTGCGCGGCCGGTCTGGAATTTACCAGCACGCTGCCCTATTTTTTAGCGACTTACTTTTTTGTCGTTACCAATCCAGAACTTCCGGCTCTGCAAGACGCCGCAAGCATTGTGAAAATGATCGCGCAAAATGAGCAGATGGCCAAAAATATTTATCCGGTGATCAATAAAATACCGGTACAGGATAAAAAGAGTTTACTGCTGGCTAAAAAAATTACCGACCAGGCCCTGTCCAATATGCGCCTGCTTTTTGGCCAATGGGCCAAAACTTCTAATTCAGCAAATTTTGCCAGCGATACTATTTATGTGGCCGCCAGCAAAAATCCCGCGAGCATAAACGCTGAACGTCTCGGCCAAAAAATCCTGGAGCTGTTAAATCCAGCGGAGAGACCATGATGCTACACCGCAAAGTTATTGGGTTTAACGACAAAATTTACAGCTGGCAGGAGTTTGACCGGCAGAGGAAGCTCGACACCGCGCAAGCCAAC
The DNA here is from genome assembly GCA_031268855.1 of Candidatus Margulisiibacteriota bacterium. NCBI lineage: Bacteria > Bacillati > Candidatus Margulisiibacteriota > Candidatus Margulisiibacteriota bacterium. Next base: position 12,443 of record JAIRWS010000039.1, read on the forward strand.
AACAAACTCAACGCTCTGCTGAAAGAAGGAAAAAATAGCGGCGACAAAATTTTGCAGTCTTTGCAGTCGGCCCGTCTGACTCTCTCCATCCTCGGCCTGCTGCCCAAAGTTGTCTGCGTCATTTCATTTAAAGGCGGCGTGGGCAAGACCACTTACCTCTGCAATCTGGCGCTGGATCTAATCCGCAAGGGAGCGCGTGTCCTGATCATTGACGGTGACGCTGGCGGCGCGGATGTCTCTCTAGCCTTAAACCACAAAATAGCCGCGGCGAATAAATTATTCCGCTACTGCTACGCTCCCGACCGGCGGAATTATCTGCTGGATGTTTACAGCCTGACCGGCGCGGGCGCGGGACTGACCCCGGGCGATATAACGCTGCTTGATGATCCCGCCGCGCTGGCCGAGGCTTATTATAAATTTTTTGCCGGCCGTATAAATAAGCGCAACTATGACATCGTCCTGCTGGACAGCGGTGGCGGCAATCTCCGGACTTTGCTGCCGGTAGCCGCGTTGTCCGCCAAGATCATTACGTTATACACCAACGAGCCGACCAGCCGCCTGAAAGCCTGGGAAACGATCTTCAACATCGCTGTCCGCTGGGAGGAAAAACATTATTATCCGGTGTATCTCAACAAAGAGCGTCCGGGCAGTTTGTTAAATTGGCGTGGCGTTTCGTCCGCCGAGCAAAAGACGGCGCAAAACGAAATGCAGGCCATTGGCCAAAAAGTATTCCAGCCTATTTTCAGGCCGCCTTACCGCCCCCAAAGCCAGCTTTTCCTGTATCCGCAAAGCTCCCTAGCTTATGACCCTCTGTTAGGCGCAACGCCGATCCTAGAGCATCCGTGGCACGCCAGCAGAGGCATTGATTTCATGGCCAATGTTCTGCTCTCCGATCTGGGTATAAAAACCGCGAATACGGGTAATATTAATTACGGGGCTTATTTAGTAGAGGAATAAAAGATCTCAAAGACCCTGTCTGCAACAAAAATATCTTGCTGACGATATATTGATAAGGAACAATTTATGATGATGCATCGAAAAATAATTGAGCTAAAACAGGCAGGTCAAAATTACTTTGCTCAGGCCACAAAATTAAATGACGCTCTGGTCGAAAAGGGAGAATCGCTTATTCATCTCCTGTCAGCGCAAGAACAAGCGTCAGCGCAAGAGCCAATCCCTTCTTTGAAGCAAAAAATTATAATACTGAATACGGTGCAAGAAATAACCAAAGAGCTGGATATTAGTCGGCTGCTAAACCAGATGCCACCGTCAACCATTGAATATTTAACAGGCGCGCTGGGGTTGACATGGCCAGAAATTGGAGAATATTTGACCAAGGATAATCTGAATAAAGCTATTACAAGGATCGAAAAACAAATAACACAGCTGAATATCATCAGCGATGCGCAGAATGAAATTGGTTCGGCTCACGACTATGCAGCGGCGCTTTTTCTGGAGCCGCTTACCGCAGCAGATACGGACAATTTTGGCAATTATCTAACGCCAAATGGCACATTCCATAATCTTATCGATACGTATAAAACCAATATGGCTTCTGCTTTTGCAATCAACTACGAAACGCTTAAAAAATTAAGCGCTGGTCTGCTGGCCGAGCCTCAAGGATCGAGCAAGGGTTTGTTAGCCGGTCACGAATATTTTCTGGAATTAACCGCAGAGCTCAAAAAAGCGTTGAATTTGTCCGGGACAGACTTGCTCGTAATACACGGCGGGAAAGAATATCTGGCCGTAACTTCAGAGGAAGATAAAACTTTGCTGGAACGGAAGATCTTCGCGGCGTATCTCAACGCTTATGAAAAAGCCTTGCTCAACAACCATCTCAATTATTTCGAACGCGGCCCTTCCGGCGCCGTGGACCCCCAAGAGGAAACCGAAATGGCGAGCGGCCTTACCAAAAAATCAAAAACGGGGAAGCCGGAAGACACACTAAAGTTATACAAACTTTTGAGCGAAATGGCGATCCTGAAATATAACTACAAAGATGTGGATAATAGTGAATACGTCTGGCAATTTTACCAATACGAAGCCGGTACCTGGCCAAACTTTATTAAAAAGCTTGGTATGAAAAAAGAGATTGAAGACATAGGCCCTGCGATTAAAAAATGGACGGACGACAAAAAACACAAACTCCAAGCTGTGCCTGAAGCAGATCTTCAGAAAATAGAAAAGGAGCTAAAGCCAGGAGTTGATAAATGGAGCAGAAAGCTAATTGATGAAAGGAAAAAAGATGATCCCCATAATAAAAACCCTCTTTCACCAGTAAGAGCAAGAAGCATAGTAATTAAAAACTGGGCGGACGCTGACAAACTGAAAGAGTCACCCGCGCCGGAAGAACGCCGCGCCGGCATCACCCTGCCCCATATAGATATCGGCGCTTTACAAAACGGCCTGCGCGGTCTGACCGGTGACCCGCGTTACAGGCGCGCCCTGCTCGCGCTGCTGGCGCTGCTGCTTTTGGCCGGCGGCGGCG